>NZ_SDPL01000138.1 GCF_004135055.1 Agromyces binzhouensis
CGGGCGGGCCGTGCCGGGCCGGGTCGGCCGCCGCCCGGCGAGCCCCGGCCCGCGGTGGGAGGATGGAGCCCATGACCACGCTCAACATCACCGGTGATCCCGCTGCCGACGACCTGCTGGGCAGCGACGCGTTCGCCCTGCTCACGGGCATGCTGCTCGACCAGCAGGTCGCGATGGAGACGGCGTTCGCGGGGCCGGCGAAGATCCGCGACCGGGTCGGCACGATCGAGCCCGCGGCGATCGCGGCCGTCGAACCGGAGCGATTCGTCGAGGCCTTCAAGCAGCCGCCGGCGGTGCACCGGTACCCGGGCTCGATGGCCGGACGCGTGCAGGCCCTCGCGGCCGCGGTGCGCGACGAGTGGGGCGGCGACGCCGCCGCGATCTGGACGCAGGGCGACCCCGACGGCGCCGAGGTGCTGAGGCGACTCAAGGCGCTGCCCGGGTTCGGCGAGCAGAAGGCGAAGATCTTCCTGGCGCTGCTCGGCAAGCAGTGCGGGCTCGAGGCGAGCGGATGGCGCGAGGCCGCCGGCCACTACGGCGAGGCCGGGTCGTACGCCTCGGTGGCCGACATCGTCGACCCGGAGTCGCTCGCGAAGGTCCGTGCCACGAAGCAGGCCGCGAAGGCGGCGGCGAAGGCCGCGAAGCGGTAGCGCCTCGGCTGCCGGTGCGGCGCCGAGGCCGGCACGCCGGCCCGCTTCACGATCCGACCGTTCCGATCCAGCCGGCGTACCGGCGCCGCTCGGCGGTGGCTCGGCGACAGCGGAGCCGGACCTGCGGGGCGCGCGCGTGGCGGCCGCGGCCGAGTCGTGATGAGCGACGCTTCGACGTCGCGAACCACGAAATGAGCGATCACATCGGGCGTCGATGACGCGGCGCCGCCGGGGCGCCGGCGAGCCGGGTGGCTCTCAATAGGCCAACTGATCAGCCAAAACAGGTGCGCAACGCGCTCACGTACGACCGTGATCGTTCTGTGATCGAATTCGCACTTGTGAGCGCTCACTTGTGAGCGCTAACATTCCAAGCGCGGCCCGAATGAACTGGCCGCCCGGCGCACCGAGACTCCGCAGCAGCCCAGACGCCGGCAGTGAACAAGGAGGTTCCAGCTGATGAAGAAGCTCATCGGCATCGCCGCCACCGGCGCGATGCTCCTCGCCCTCACCGGATGCGCCACGAGCGGCAACGCCGCAAGCGATGGCCCGAAGCCGCTCGACGAACTCGTGGTCGGGTTCGCGCAGGTCGGCGCAGAGTCGGGTTGGCGCACCGCGAACACGAAGGACATCCAGGCGTCGTTCGAGGAGGCGGGCATCGAGCTCAAGTTCTCCGACGCGCAGCAGAAGCAGGAGAACCAGATCAAGGCGATCCGCTCGTACATCCAGCAGCAGGTCGACGTGATCGCGTTCTCGCCGGTCGTCGAGACCGGTTGGGACGCCGTGCTGAACGAGGCGAAGGCCGCGGGCATCCCCGTGGTCCTCACCGACCGCGCGGTCGACTCGCAGGACGACTCGCTCTACGTCAGCTTCCTCGGCTCCGACTTCGTCGCCGAGGGCGAGAAGGCCGGCCAGTGGGTGCTCGACGAGTACGCCGACTCCAGCGAGTCGGTGAAGATCATCCAGCTCGAGGGCACCACGGGCGCCGCGCCCGCCATCGACCGCGCCGAGGGCTTCGCCGAGGTCATCGCCGAGAACCCGAACCTCGAGGTCGTCGCCAGCCAGACCGGCGACTTCACCCGTGCGGGCGGCAAGCAGGTGACCGAGGCGCTGCTGAAGTCGAACCCCGACGTCGACCTCATCTACGCGCACAACGACGACATGGGCCTCGGCGCGATCGAGGCGATCGAGGCGGCCGGCATGGAGCCGGGCGTCGACATCAAGATCGTCACGGTCGACGCGGTCAAGGACGGCATGCAGGCCCTGGCCGACGGCAAGATCAACTTCATCGTCGAGTGCTCGCCGCTCCTCGGGAAGCAGCTCGTCGACATCGTGAAGCAGATCAACGACGGCGAGGCGCCCGAGAAGCGCATCATCACCGAGGAGACGACCTTCACGCAGGAAGAGGCGATCGAGGCGCTGCCCACGCGCCAGTACTGACTCGATCCGGCGGGCGCCCGGCAGGGCGTCCGCCGGACCGACCGGGTGCGCGGTCGTCCATGCCGCGCACCCGTACCCTTGTCCCACCCGCGCCGCCTCCGGCGCACGAGACGGGCGGATGACGCATCCGCTCGCGGACTCGATGGAGAGCACCGTGACCCAGCAGACCGAACCCGCCGTGCCCGCACCGGTCCCGGTCGTCGAGATGCGCGGCATCTCGATCGGCTTCCCCGGCGTGAAGGCCCTCGACGGGGTCGACTTCCGCATGTTCCCCGGCGAGGTGCACTCGCTCATGGGCGAGAACGGCGCCGGCAAGTCGACCCTCATCAAGGCGCTGACCGGCGTCTACGGCATCGATGCCGGCACGATCACCCTCGCGGGCGAACGGGTCTCGTTCGCGGGACCCGCGCAGGCGCAGGCCGCCGGCATCTCGACGGTGTACCAGGAGGTCAACCTCCTCCCCAACCTCTCCGTGGCCGAGAACATCATGCTCGGCCGGGAGCCCCGTCGCTTCGGCGGCATCGACTGGCGCGCGATGCGTCGCCGGTCGGCCGAGCTGCTCGCGGGGCTCCACCTCGACATCGATCCGGGCTCGCTGCTCGGCGACCACTCGCTCGCCGTGCAGCAGCTCGTCGCGATCGCTCGGGCGATCGACGTGAACGCCAAGGTCCTGATCCTCGACGAGCCGACGTCGAGCCTCGACGCCGACGAGGTCGCCGAGCTGTTCCGCGTCATCCGGTCGCTCAAGGACCAGGGCGTCGCCATCCTCTTCGTCTCGCACTTCCTCGACCAGGTGTACGAGATCTGCGACCGCCTGACGGTGCTCCGCAACGGCACGCTCGTGGGGGAGTACCTCGTCGACGAGCTCCTCCGCATCGACCTGGTGCAGAAGATGATCGGCAAGGAGCTCACCGCGCTCGACGACCTCGAGCACCGCGCTCACGCCTCGGTCGTCGACGAGTCGGATGCCGCGACCTTCGTCTCGGCGTCCAAGCTCGGGCGCCGCGGGGCGATCGAGCCGGCCGACCTGCCCATCGCGGTGGGCGAGGTCGTGGGCCTCGCGGGCCTGCTCGGCTCGGGTCGCACGGAGCTCGCGCGCCTGTTCGGCGGCATAGACCGTGCCGACACGGGCGAGCTGACGATCCACGGCGAGAACGTGAAGCTGCGGACGCCGCGGCAGGCGATCTCGAAGCGCATCGCCTTCTCGTCGGAGAACCGCCGTGACGAGGGCATCGTGGGCGAGCTCACGGTGCGCGACAACATCGTGCTGGCGCTGCAGGCCGATCGCGGCTGGTTCCGGCCGATCCCGAAGAAGAAGCAGGACGAGCTCGCGCAGTCCTACATCCAGGCCCTCAACATCAGGCCCGGCAACCCCGACGCCCTCGTGCGGAACCTCTCTGGCGGCAACCAGCAGAAGGTGCTGCTCGCCCGGTGGCTCGCGATCGCCCCCCGCCTGCTCATCCTCGACGAGCCCACGCGGGGGATCGACATCGGGGCGAAGGCCGAGATCCAGAAGCTCGTCTTCAACCTCGCCGAGAACGGCATGAGCGTGCTGTTCATCTCGGCCGAGCTCGAGGAGGTGCTGCGGCTCAGCCACCGCGTCGTGGTGCTCCGCGACCGGAACGTCGTCGCCGACCTCGAGAACGACGGGCTGACGGTCGACTCGCTGCTCGCGCTCATCGCCGACGGACGCGTCGCGTCCGACGATGAGGCGCTCGACGAGCGCGCCCCGGCCGTGGCGGTGGTCGCCGTCGGCTCCGGCGACGGCCCCGCGGCATCCGCCCCCTCGACCCCCTCGACCGAAGGAGACCGCTCGTGAGCGCGCTCGCCAAGATGGCGTCCAACCGGCTGTTCTGGCCGGTCGTGATGCTCCTCGTGCTGTTCGCGATCAACCTGGTCGCGTTCCCCGGGTTCTTCGAGATCACGGTGCGCGACGGCCAGCTGTTCGGCAGCCTCATCGACATCCTGCGCAACGGCGCGCCGACGCTGATCATCGCGGTCGGCATGACGCTCGTGATCGCGACGCGCGGCATCGACCTGTCGGTCGGCGCGGTCGCCGCGATCTCCGGTGCCGTGGCCTGCTCGATCATCCTGGGCTCGCCGGCTCCGGGGAGCCTCGCGACCGTGGCCGTCGCGATCACGGTGGCGCTGCTCATCTCGCTCGTGCTCGGCGTCTGGAACGGCTTCCTCGTCGCCGCGCTCGGCATCCAGCCGATCATCGCGACGCTGATCCTGATGACCGCGGGTCGCGGCGTCGCGATGCTCATCACCGAGGGGCAGATCCTCACGGTGAACAGCCCGCCCTTCAAGTTCCTCGGCTCGGGCTTCTGGTTCGGCATCCCGGTGGCGGTGATCATCGCGGCGGTCGTGTTCGGGCTCGCGGCGCTCATCACGCGCCGCACGGCGCTCGGCATGTTCATCGAGTCCGTCGGCATCAACCCCGAGGCCAGCCGCCAGGCGGGCGTGCGCGCGCGTGGACTGCTCTTCGCGGTCTACACGTTCTGCGCGCTGTGCGCCGCCATCGCGGGGCTCATCCTCACCGCGAACACCGCGGCCGCCGACGCGAACAACACGGGCCTGTTCATCGAGCTCGACGCGATCCTCGCCGTGGTCATCGGCGGCACCTCGCTCGCGGGCGGCCGGTACTCGCTGCTCGGCACGCTCGTCGGCGCCCTGGTCATCCAGACGCTCGTCACCACGGTCTACACGGTCGGCATCCCGCCGATCGCGACCATGGTGTTCAAGGCCGCGGTCGTCACGATCGTGTGCCTCCTCCAGTCGCCCACCACCGCCGAGGCGCTGAGCGGGTTCCGACGACGGCTCGCCGTCCGATCCGGGAAGGGGGTCGCCGCATCATGACGAAGCTCCTCGAGGCGCCCACGACGAACCGCCAGCCGCGCCAGGGCCGGGGCACCGGCCCCCGCGGGACCGCACCGACCGGCTCTGGCCGCCGCCCGCTGGCCGCGGCATTCGGCCTGCTCACGAGCCCGAAGTACGGACCCGTCACGGTCACCGGCCTGCTGTTCGTCGCGATCTTCGTGATCGGCGGCTTCCGCTACCGCGGGTTCTTCTCCGGCCAGGTGTTCCTGAACCTGTTCGTCGACAACGCCTACCTGATCGTGCTCGCGGTCGGCATGACCTTCGTGATCCTGACGGGCGGCATCGACCTCTCGGTCGGCGCGGTGGTCGCCCTGTCGGGCATGATCGCGGCGAGCCTGCTGCAGACGGGGTGGTCGCCGGGCGTCGTGATCCCGATCATCCTGGTCCTCACGAGCGTGTTGGGCCTCCTCGTCGGCCTCATGGTCCACGTCTTCAAGGTGCAGCCGTTCATCGCGACACTTGCGGCGATGTTCCTCGCTCGGGGCCTCTGCTACGTCATCAGCCAGTCGTCGATCTCGATCACCGACCCGACGTTCGTGCAGCTCGCGGTGTCGCGGATCCCGCTCGGCGCCGGCCTGTCGATCACGCCGAGCGTGATCATCGCGCTCGTCGTGGTCGCGCTCGCCGTGTGGGTGCTGCACGGCACGCGGTTCGGCCGCACGGTCTACGCGATCGGCGGCGGCGAGCAGTCGGGCCTGCTGATGGGCCTGCCGGTGGCGCGCACGAAGGTGCTCGTCTACGTGATCTCGGGCTTCTGCTCGGGCCTCGCGGGCGTGCTGTTCACCTTCTACACGCTGTCGGGCTACCCGCTGACGGCGATCGGCACCGAGCTCGACGCGATCGCCGCGGTCGTGATCGGCGGAACCCTGCTCACGGGCGGCTACGGGTTCGTGCTCGGCTCGGTGCTCGGCGTGCTCGTGCTCGGCGTGATCCAGACGATCCTGACCTTCGAGGGCACGCTCTCGTCGTGGTGGACGAAGATCTTCATCGGCGCGCTGCTGCTGGTCTTCATCATCCTGCAGAAGGTGCTGACGGCCAGGCGACGATGACCGCGGGAGGGGCGCGTACCCCGGTCGCGGGGTGCCGCCCTCCCCGCGCCGGTCGGCGGCGAATGGGATGATGGCGGGGAACGAGCGCGCCGCAGGCGCGGGGCAGGGAGCCGGTCGGAGAGTGAGCGACGACGAGAAGGCCAGGGCCGCGACGATCTTCGACGTGGCCCGGCTCGCCGGCGTGTCCCATCAGACGGTCTCGCGGGTGCTCAACGATCTGCCGAACGTGCGGCCGGCGACCCGGGCTCGCGTCGAGCAGGCCATCAAGCAGCTGCGCTACGTGCCCTCGCAGGCGGCGCGCGCGCTCGTCACGCGGCGGACGCGGACACTTGGCCTGATCGTGAGCGGTGCGCCCGACTACGGCCCCTCGAGCACGGCGCTCCACTTCAACGAGGCGGCGCGCGATGCGCGCTACTCGGTGATCACGGCGAGCATGCTCGAGGCGGATGCCGCGAGCATGCGCTCCACGGCCGAGCTGCTGGTGCGCCAGAACGTCGAGGCGATCGTGCTCATCGCGGCGCAGCGCGGCGGGCTCGACACGATCGAGCGGCTCGACCTCGGCGTGCCGGTCGTGGCGGTGGCGTCCGAGGATCGCGGCGCGCTGCACCGGGTCTGGCTTGACCAGTACGCCGGCGCGCGGCTCGCGGTCGAGCACCTGATCGGGCTCGGGCATCGCGAGATCCGGCACGTGAGCGGGCCGACCAGTGCGACGGACACTGCGGAGCGCCTCCGCGCCTGGAGTTCGACCCTCGGCGAGCACGGCCTGCCCGCACGCGAACCGCTCGTGGGGAATTGGTCGCCGGGCAGCGGCTACGTGCACGGCCGCTCGCTCGCCGAGGACCGCGAGATGACGGCGGTGTTCGTCGCGAACGACCAGATGGCGCTCGGGGTGATCCATGCGCTCGCCGAGGCCGGGCGCTCGGTGCCCGGCGACGTGAGCGTGGTCGGCTTCGACGACATCCCCGAGGCGGAGTTCTTCGCGCCGCCGCTGACGACGGTCCGGCAGGACTTCGTCGAACTCGGTCGCGACGCGATGGCGGGCGTGCTCGCGGTGCTCGGCGACGACGACCGGATGCCGACGCCGCGCGTGCCGGACCTCGTGGTCCGCGCCAGCACCGCGGCGCCCGGGGCGGCGTCGACGCCGCCGGC
>NZ_SDPL01000139.1 GCF_004135055.1 Agromyces binzhouensis
GAGCACGCGCGTCAGCGGCGCCCCGGCCGGCGCCCCGCGCTCCGCGTCGAGCCGGGCGGCGAGGTCGATCGGATCGATGAGGATCGGCATGGGGCCATCCTCGCAGCCCGGCCGTGCCGGGTCATCCGGCCGACGCGGCCCAGGCGGGTGCCGCACCCGGTCCTCCCGCCGCGCCTCGCCTAGACTGTTCGGACGGTCGGCGCGCGTTCGGGGGGAGTACGGATGATCCTCTCCCTGGTGGCGTTCGCCGCCGTGGCCCTCGTCACGCCGTTCGCCGCAGGGCCCCTGGGCCGTCGCGTCTTCCCGATCATCGCGCTCGTGCCGGCGATCGTGTTCGCCTGGCTGCTGACGCTCGTGCCGGCCGTCTCGGGCGGCGAGGTCATGACCGAGCGCATCGAGTGGATCCCGTCGCTCGACATCGCGCTCTCGTTCCGGCTCGACCCGCTGTCGCTGCTGCTCGCACTGATCGTCACCGGCATCGGCGCGCTCGTGCTGCTCTACTGCACGTGGTACTTCCGCGACGACGAACCGTCGCTCGGCCGCTTCGCGGCCCTCCTGCTCGGCTTCGCGGGCGTCATGCTCGGGCTGGTCACCTCCGACGACGTGTTCGTGCTCTTCACGTTCTGGGAGGCCACGAGCGTGCTCTCCTACCTGCTGATCGGGCACGACGCGACGAAGCGCGAGTCCCGCGGCGCCGCGCTGCAGGCCCTGACGGTCACGACGTTCGGCGGACTCGCGATGCTCGTCGGCCTCGTCCTGCTCACGGTCGCGGGCGGCACGACCTCCCTCGCCGAGCTCGTCGCCGATCCGGTCACCGGCGCGGCGGCCGAGGTCGGCATCGCGCTGGTCCTCGTCGGCGCCGTCTCGAAGAGCGCGCTCGTGCCGTTCCACTTCTGGCTCCCCGCGGCGATGGCGGCGCCGACCCCGGTGTCCGCCTACCTCCACGCCGCCGCGATGGTGAAGGCGGGCGTGTACCTCGTCGCGGTGCTCGCGCCGGGGTACGCGGAGCTCGCGGTGTGGCATCCGATCGTCATCGGCATCGGCGGGTTCACGATGCTGGTCGGCGGATGGCGCGCGCTCCGGCAGGCCGACCTCAAGCTGCTCCTCGCCTACGGCACGGTGAGCCAGCTCGGGTTCCTGATCCTCGTCGTCGGCCAGGGCACTCGCGACGCGGCGCTCGCGGGCACCGCGCTGCTGCTCGCGCACGCCCTGTTCAAGGCCGCGCTCTTCCTCACGGTCGGCATCGTCGACCACGCCGCGGGCACGCGCGACAAGCGCAGGCTGTCGGGGCTCGCACGACGGATGCCGTGGCTCGCGGCCTTCGCGACGATCGCGGCCGCGTCGATGGCGGGCCTGCCGCCCCTGCTCGGGTTCGTGGCGAAGGAGGCCGTGTTCACGGCGCAGCTCGAGGCGGGCTCCGCCGGCGGGCCCGATGCGACCTGGGCGTGGGTCGCGCTCACGGCGGCCGTGCTGGGCTCGATGCTCACGTTCGCCTACAGCGCGCGCTTCGTGTGGGGCGCGTTCGGATCGAGGCGCGACGCCGAGCCGACGCCGCTGCACCACGAGCCCGCGATGATGTCGTTCGCTCCGGGCGTCCTCGCGGCGACCTCCCTCGCGACCGCGTTCGCCGTCCCGCTCGTCGAGCCGCTGCTCGACGCCTACGCGGCGGCCCTGCCCGGGCCGACCGAGTACCACCTCGGCCTCTGGCACGGCCTCGAGCCCGCGCTCGCGATCTCGGCACTGGTGTTCGGCGTCGGCGCACTGCTCGTCTGGAAGCGCGAGGCCGTCGCCCGCGCGCAGGCCGGCCTGCCCGACGCCATCGACGCCGAGCGCGGCTACCTCCGGATCATCGGCTCGGTCGACCGCGGGGCGGCGCGCGTGACGACCGTGATCCAGTCGGGCGGCCTGCCCGGATACCTGGCGATCATCGTCGCCGTGCTGATCCTCGGGCTCGGCGGCGCGGCCGCGGCGAACGGCGTCTGGCCCGACCGCATCCGCCTCGCCGACGGCTGGGCGCAGCCCCTCATCGGGTTCACGATGATCCTCGCCGCCTCGGCCGCGGTCGTCGTGCAGCAGCGCCTGACGGCCGTGCTCCTCGTCGGCGCGACGGGCTACGGCATGGTGCTGGTCTTCGGCATGGCGGGCGCTCCCGACCTCGCGCTCACGCAGGCGCTCGTCGAGACGATCACGATCGTGGTCGTGGTCCTCGTGCTCCGCCGTCTCCCCCGACGGGTGACCGACCGCCGCGCGGTCGTGCGGGCGCCGCTGCGCATCGCGCTCGGCGCGCTCGCCGGGATCGTCATGGCCGTCGTCGGCGTCGTCGCACTCGGGGCGCGGAGGGAGCCGACGATCGCCGAGGGGCTGCCCCCGCTCGCGGAGGAGGCGCACGCGAAGAACCTCGTGAACGCGCTGCTCGTCGACATCCGCGCCTGGGACACGCTCGGCGAGATCTCGGTGCTGGTCGCCGTGGCGACGGGTGTCGCGAGCCTGATCTTCGTCTCCGGACGCCAGGGCGGCGCGCCCCGCCTCGACCGCGTCGACCGGCGGAGTCGCTTCCGGCCGGTGCCGGAGCAGGCCGACAGCATGCGCTCGGCGCGTCGGCGCCTCGCCGACGTCGAGAACGAGACGGATGCCGCGTCCGAGGCCGCCGCGACGCGCCAGACGTGGCTCCTCGCGGGCCGCACGATCTCGCCGCGCAACCGCTCGATCCTCATCGAGGTGCTCGTCCGCCTGCTCTTCCATCCGGCGATCGTCGTCTCGGTGTTCCTCCTGTTCGTCGGCCACAACGCCCCCGGCGGCGGATTCGCCGGCGGCCTCGTCGCCGGGCTCGCGCTGGTCGCGCGCTACCTCGCCGGCGGACGCTACGAACTCGGCGAGGCCGCCCCGCTGGATGCGGGCCTGCTGCTCGGCACGGGGCTCCTCGTGGCGGCGGGCACCGCGGCATCCTCGCTCGTCTTCGGCCTGACCGTGTTCGAGTCGAGCTGGTTCGAGACCGAGGTGCCGGTGCTCGGCACGCTCTCGATCGGGACCTCGACGCTCTTCGACATCGGCGTCTACCTGGTCGTGGTCGGGCTGGTCCTCGACATCCTCCGGACGCTGGGCGCCGAGATCGACCGGCAGCTCGACGAGGCCGGCCCCGACGCCGTCCCGGCCGACCCGGCGGGGGTGGGCGCATGACCGCATCGCTGACGCTCGTCATCGTGGCCGCCGTGCTCTTCGGCACGGGCATCACCGTCATGCTCGAGCGGAGCCTCACGCGGGTGCTGATCGGGTTCCTGCTCGTCGGCAACGGCGTGAACCTGTTCATGTTCACCATGGCCGGGGCGCCCGGGCTGGCGCCGATCCTCGGCGAGGGCGTCGACCCCGACGCGATCTCCGACCCGCTCCCCCAGGCGTTCGTCCTCACCGCGATCGTGATCAACCTCGGCATCACCGCGTTCATGCTCGCGCTCATCTACCGCAGCTGGTGGCTCGCGCAGCTCGGCGAGCGCGGCGACCTCATCGTCGACGAGGACGAGATGGCCGAGGACGCCGAGGAGACGGCGGACCTCTACCGGAGCTCCGAGGAGGACGACCGCGCGGTGCAGGCGGTGCTCGAGGCGAGTGACGAGGACGGGGGCCGCGGATGACCGACGCGCTCGTGCCCCTGATGGTGCTGCTGCCGCTGCTCGGCGCGGCGGTCGCGCTCATGCTCGGCCGCCGCCTGCGCACCCAGATGGCGGTGAGCACCCTGGTCCTCGCCGCCGTCGCGGTGATCGCGGCGGTGCTGCTCGCGCAGGTCGACGCGTCGGGCTCGGGCATCTCGGTCGCGGTCGGGGCGTGGCCGCCGCCGTTCGGCATCGTGCTCGTCGTCGACCGCCTGTCGGCCATCATGATCATCATCTCCGCGCTGATGCTGCTCGGCGTCCTCGTCTACGCCGTCGGCCAGGGCATCGCCGACCAGCACCGCGAGACGCCGGTGTCGATCTTCCACCCGACCTACCTGATCCTGTCGGCTGGCGTGTTCAACGCGTTCATCGCCGGCGACCTCTTCAACCTCTACGTCGGCTTCGAGATCCTGCTCTCGGCGAGCTACGTGCTCCTGACGCTCGGCGGAACGGGCGAGCGCATCCGTGCGGGCGTGACGTACATCATCGTGAGCCTCGTGTCGTCGCTGTTCTTCCTCAGCGCGATCGCGCTCGTGTACGGCGCGACCGGCACCGCGAACATCGCGCAGCTGTCGGTGCGCCTCGCCGAGCTGCCGCAGGACGTGCAGCTCATCCTGCACCTGCTCCTGCTGATCGCGTTCGGCATCAAGGCGGCCGTGTTCCCGCTGTCGTTCTGGCTGCCCGACTCGTACCCGACCGCGCCCGCACCGGTCACGGCGGTGTTCGCCGGCCTGCTCACCAAGGTCGGCGTCTACGCCATCATCCGCACCGAGACGGTGCTCTTCCCGGAGTCCGACCTGTCGACGCTGTTCCTCGTGATCGGCGGGTTGACGCTCGCCATCGGCATCCTGGGTGCGCTCACGCAGGCCGACATCAAGCGCCTGCTGTCGTTCACGCTCGTGAGCCACATCGGCTACATGATCTTCGGCATCGGGCTCGCGAGCATCGTCGGCCTCGCGGCGACGATCTACTACGTCATCCACCACATCACCGTGCAGACGACGCTCTTCCTCACGACCGGGCTCATCGAGCGGTTCGGCGGGTCGACGTCGATCACCCGCCTCGGCGGGCTGCGGCGCGCGTCGCCGATGCTCGCCGTCCTGTTCTTCGTCCCGGCGATGAACCTCGGCGGCATCCCGCCGTTCTCGGGCTTCCTCGGCAAGGTCGGCCTCTTCGTCGCCGGGGCGGATGCCGCGGGCGGGACGACCTCGACCGAGACGCTCGGCACGTCCTCGCCCGGCCCCGCGTGGCTCATCTGGACCGTGGTCGCGATCGGAGCGGCGACCTCGCTCGTGACGCTGTACGCCCTGGCGCGGTTCTGGAACCTCGCGTTCTGGCGCCCGAAGTCCGAGCTCGAGGGCTATCGCTCCCGGATCATCGACTCGGTGCAGGAGGCGCCCGCCGGCGCCACGGTCGTGGCCACGCGCACCACCCCGGTCCTCATGCTCGCGGCGACGGCCGCGCTCGTCACGTTGACCATCGCGCTCACGGTGTTCGCCGGGCCGCTCTTCGAGCTGTCGGGTCGGGCCGCCGAGAACCTGCGCGATGCGAGCGTGTACGTCTCGATCGTCTTCCCGGGGGGTGTGCGATGACGGATGCCGCTCGCGAGCCGGTCGCGGCCGACCGGGGTGCCGCCGCCCCGCCCCCGCCGCGCCGCGAGGACCTCACCCGTTGGCAGGTGGTGTGGCGCCAGCTGCCCCTGCTCGCGGTGCTGGTCGCGCTGTGGCTGTTCCTCTGGGACCACGTCGACGTGCTCACCGTGACCACCGGCGTGATCCTCGCGATCGTCGTGACGCGCACGCTGTACCTGCCGCCGGTGCTCCTCAGCGGGCGGTTCAACCCGTGGCGCGGGCTGCTCCTCGGCTTCATCATGATGTACGACGTCACGGTCGCGTCGATCCAGGTCGCCGCCCGGGCCGTGCAGCCCGGCTGGCAGCCGATGAACGCGATCATCGCGGTGCAGCTCCTCACGCGCTCCGACCTGGTGACGACCCTCACGGCCGAGGCGATCACGGTCGTCCCCGGCACGGTCGTCGTCGACATCGACCGCGAGCGCGGCCTGCTCTACCTGCACGCGTTCGCCACGCGCAGCGAGGCCGACCTCGAGAAGGCCACGGCGCACGTGCTCGCGACCGAGGAGCGGATCGTGCTCGCGATCGGCACGCGGGAGCAGGCCGCGGCCGTCCGCGAGGCCCGCCGGCAGCGGAAGTCGCAGGGGCGGCCGCAGTCCGAGACCCAGCCCGTCGAGATACCGGACCGGGAGGAGGACGCATGAGCCCGCTCGCCGTGATGGGCGTCGCCGCCGGAGTCATGTTCGGCGTCGGAGCGATCGCCGCGCTCGTGCGGATCATCCGCGGGCCGACGACGCTCGACCGGGCCCTCGCGACCGACGTGCTGCTCGCGATCGCGATGTGCGGCCTCGCGGCCGAGATGGCGATCAACCGGCACACCGACACGCTGGTCGTGCTGCTCGTGCTCGCGCTCTTCGCCATCGTGGGGTCGATCGCGATCGCGCGGTTCATCGGGAAGGAGGACCGATCGTGAGCGCCGTCGAACTGGGCGTGGGCGCCATCATCCTCCTCAGCGGCTTCCTGTCGATGGCGGCGGGCATCGGCGCGCTTCGCTTCCCCGACGTGCTCAGCCGGCTGCACGCCGCGACGAAGCCGCAGGTGCTCGGCCTCGCCGTCGTGCTCCTCGCGATCGTGCTGCGCGTGCCGAGCTGGGGCGTCGTGTCGACGGTCGTGCTCATCATGACGTTCCAGCTGCTCACCCAGCCGATGACCGCGCACATGCTGGGCCGCGCCTCGTACCGCTCCGACGCGCTGCGCCGCGACCTCCTCATCCGCGACGACCTCGGCCGCGACATCGCCGAGTACGAGCGCGAGCGCGACGACGACCCGGCGCGCTGACCGCCGGCCTTGCGGGCCCCGGCCGTGCCGCGCACAATGAGGACCCGAGGCGCCGCGTGCGCCGGGGAGGGACCGTGGATCGCGTCTGGTACGTCGCCTACGGCTCGAACCTGAGCTCCGCGCGCTTCCGCTGCTACGTCGCAGGCGGGCGTCCGGAGGGCGGGGCGCGGACCTACGTCGGCTGCCGGGATCGCACGGAGCCGGCGGCGGACGCACCCGTCGACCTTCCGGGCGCGGTCTACTTCGGCGGCCGTTCCCGGGTGTGGGGCGGCGGGATGGCGACGTACGACCCGCACGTCCGCGGCAGCGTCGCGGGGCGGGCCTACCTGCTCACGGTGGGCCAGCTCGCCGACGTGGTCGCGCAGGAGACGCGGACCCCGGTCGAGGACGGCCTCGACCTCGACCGGATGCATCCGTCGACCGGGCGGCTGCACCTGGGGCCGGGCCGCTACCGCACGCTGGTCCGCGTCGGGGCTCGGCGCGGCATCCCGCTGGTCACGCTCGCCGCCGACCACGAACGCGATGTCGCCGCGCCGTCCGCCGCCTACCTGCGGACGATGGCGGCGGGCCTGCGCGAGTCGAGGGGCT
>NZ_SDPL01000014.1 GCF_004135055.1 Agromyces binzhouensis
GCCGCCGCCGCACAGTGCCACGGCCGCCCTGCCGCCGTCGCGCCGGGCGAGTTCGAGCGCGGCGTGCAGCGCCAGGCGGGCTCCGGACGCGCCGATGGGGTGGCCGAGCGCGATGGCCCCGCCGTGGATGTTGACGGTGTCGGGATCGAGGGAGAGGTCCTTCATCGACTGCAGCGACACCGCGGCGAAGGCCTCGTTGATCTCGACCAGGTCGAGGTCGCCGGCCTGCCAGCCGGCCCGGTCGAGCGCGGCTGCGATGGCGTTCGAGGGCTGCGAGTGCAGCGAGTTGTCGGGCCCGGCGACCTGGCCGGATGCTCCGACCAGCGCGAGCCACGGCAGGCCCCGCTCCTCGGCCCAGGCACGGCTCGCGACCACGACGGCCGCGGCGCCGTCGGAGATCGGCGAGGAGTTGCCGGCGGTGATCGCACCGCCTTCGGCGAAGGCGGGCCGGAGCCTCGACAGCGTCTCGGGCGTGGAGTCGGGGCGCACGCCCTCGTCCGTCGTGACGACGACGGGGTCGCCCTTGCGCTGGGGGATCTCGACGGGCACGATCTCGTCGTCGAACACGCCGTCGGCCTGCGCGCGGCCGGCGCGCACGTGCGAGGCCGCCGCGATCTCGTCCTGCTCGGCGCGGCCGAGCCCGTAGCGCTCGTTGAAGCGCTCGGTCGAGGCGCCCATCGACTCGTGGTCGAACGCGTCGGTGAGGCCGTCGGCGGCGGTGTGGTCGAGCAGCTCGACGCTGCCGTACATGTGCCCCTTCCGGGACCCGGGGAGCAGGTGCGGCGCGTTGGTCATGGACTCCTGGCCGCCGGCGACGACGACCTCGGCCTCGCCGAGGCGGATCAGCCGCGCGGCATCCGTCACCGCGACCAGGCCCGACAGGCACACCTTGTTCAGCGTGATCGCGGGCACGCGCCACGGGATGCCGGCCGCGACCGCGGACTGCTTGGCGGGGTTCTGGCCGGCGCCGGCCTGGAGCACCTGGCCCATGATCACGGCGTCGACGTCGTCGGGGGAGACCCCGGCCTTCTCGAGGGCGCCGCGGATGGCGACGGTGCCGAGTTCGACGGCGGTTCGACTGCCCAGGTTGCCGGCGATGCGGCCGAACGGCGTGCGGGCGCCGGCGACGATGACGACGTCGGGAAAGCTCATTTCGGTGGGACTCCTTCGTCTCTGCGTCGGTGCACGGGGTCGGTGCGCCGATCCGGGTTGCGCGTCGTGCGCGATCGACTCTAGTGTACGTTCCTGAGACCTGAACCACCTGTCAGGTTCTGACACCGTCGTCACTCAGAGAGGCTCACAGCATGCGAGTTACACCGAAGTACCTCGCGCCGGCGCTCGTCGCCGCCGCGGCGCTCACCCTGGCCGGTTGCGCACCGACCACCGCCGCCGGGGGAGGCGACGCCGACGGGGCTGAGACCGCTCCGGTCGCCATCGGCATGATCACGTCCGAGACCGGTCCGCTCGCCGCATACGGCGAGGCGTACGTCGCGGGCTTCGAGGCCGGCCTCGACTACGCCACGGACGGCACCGGGGAGGTCGACGGCCGCGAGCTCGAGATCACCTGGGAGGACGACCAGGGCAACCCCGACACCGCGGTCGCCAAGGCCAAGGACCTCATCGGCCAGGGCACCAAGGTCCTCGCCGGCACGGTCGCCTCCGGCATCGCGCTCTCGCTCGCCGAGCAGGCCGAGCAGAACGAGATCCTCTACATCTCGGGCCCCGCGGCCGCCGACGCCATCACCGGCGTGAACGACTACACGTTCCGCTCGGGCCGCCAGACCTACCAGGACGTCGCCACCGCCGGGACGTTCATCGGCGACCCCGCCGGCAAGAAGGTCGTCGTCTTCGCCCAGGACACGGCGTTCGGCCAGGGCAACCTCGCGGGCGTCGAGGCCGTGCTCGGCGGCCAGGGCGCCGAGGTGCAGGGCGTGCTCGTCGCCGAGGACGCGACCGAGTTCACCCCGTTCGCGCAGCAGCTCATCGACGCGCAGCCCGACCTCGTCTTCGTCGCCTGGGCCGGCGCCTCCTCGGGCGCCATGTGGACCGCGCTGCAGCAGCAGGGCGTCTTCGACGCCGCACCGGTCGTCACCGGCCTCGGCGACGTCGCCACATACCAGGCCTACGGCGACGCGTCGGCCGACATCTCGTTCCTCAACCACTACTTCGGCGGCGCCGCGGGCACGGACATCGAGGAGGAGATGATCACCCGCCTGGAGGAGGCCGGCGCCACGCCCGACCTGTTCTCGGTCGACGGGTTCGTGGCCGCCCAGATGATCGTGCAGGCCGTGCGCGAGGGCGGCGACGACGTCGACGCCATGATCGAGGCGCTCGAGGGCTGGACCTTCGAGTCGGTCAAGGGCGAGGTCACCGTCCGCGCCGAGGACCACGCCCTCATCCAGCCGATGTACCAGGTGAACCTCGTCGAGGGCGCCGACGGATGGGCCCCGGAGCTCATCGAGACGATCGACGCCGAGACCGTCGCCCCGCCGGTCGCCGGCTGACCGCACCACCCACCCGAACCGACCAGGAACGGAAGCACACGCGATCATGACCGACCACGCGGCGCTCGAACTCGAGCACGTCACCCTCCGGATCGGCGGAGCCCACATCCTCAAGGACGTGTCGCTCAGCGTGCCCGAGGGCGAGATGCTCGGCGTCATCGGCCCGAACGGCGCCGGCAAGACGACGCTCTTCAACATCGTCTCCGGCATCCTGCGACCGACGGAGGGCGCCGTGCGCCTCGCCGGCGCCGACGTGACCACCCAGCCGGTGCACCGGCGCGCCGCGGCCGGCCTCGGCCGCACGTTCCAGACCTCGAGCCTCTTCCCGGCGCTCGACGTGCTCGAGAACGTGCGGCTGGCGGCCCAGGTGCGCGAGGGCCGCGCGGCATCCGTGTTCCGCACCCCGCGGCGCACGGATGCCGCCACACGGCGAGCACTCGCAGCCCTGGAGGAGGTCGGCATGGCGCAGCGCGCCGACGCCGGCGCCTCGGGGCTCTCGCACGGCGAGAAGCGGAAGGTCGAGATCGCGATGCTCATCGCGATGGAGCCCCGCGTGATCCTCCTCGACGAGCCCATGGCGGGCGTCGGCTCCGCCGACGTCCCCGCGCTCACCGAGGTCATCCGCGGGCTCCATCGCGGCGGGCGCACCGTGCTCATGGTCGAGCACCACATGGACGTCGTCCTCGGTCTCGCCGACCGGGTCGCCGTCATGCACCACGGCGAACTGCTCGCCGCAGACTCCCCGGAGGCCGTCATGGCGAACCCCACCGTCCAATCCGCCTACCTCGGGTCCGCCGCATGAGCGGGCCCGTCGCGGACGAACCCATCCTGAGCGTCCGGAACCTCTACGGCCGCATCGCCGGCCAGCAGGTCGTCGAGGACGTCTCGTTCGACGTCCCCGCGACCGGGGTCACCGCGCTCCTCGGCCGGAACGGCGTCGGCAAGACGTCGACGATCAAGTCGATCCTCGGCCTGATCGACCGCACCGGCGAGGTGCGCCTCGCGGGCGAGCGCATCGACCGGGCGCCCACCCACCGCATCGTGCAGCGCGGCGTCGCGTACGTGCCCGAGGACCGCGAGGTCTTCGGCTCGCTCACCGTGGCCGAGAACCTGCGGCTCGCCGAGCGCGACCGCTCACCGCGGCGCGAACTCGTGGCATCCCTCTTCCCCGACCTCGAGGCGCGACGCGAGCAGCGCGCGGGCACGCTCTCCGGCGGCCAGCAGCAGATGGTCTCGCTCGCCCGGGCACTGGTGAACGAGAACCGGTTGCTGCTCGTCGACGAGCCGACCAAGGGACTCGCGCCGCGCATCGTCGACGAGGTCGCCGACGCACTCGCGGAGGCCGCGCGCACGGCCCCGATCCTCCTCGTCGAGCAGAACCTGCTCGTCGTCCGCCGCCTCGCAGAGCGCGTGGTGGTGCTCTCCTCGGGCCGCGTCGTCTTCACCGGCCCGGCCGAGGAACTCCTCGACGACCACGACCGCGTGCAGCGGTTCCTCGGCGTGCACGACGAACGGGAGGCCGCCTGATGGACACCCTGGTCCTCCTGCTCATCACCGGCCTCGGCCTCGGCGCCCTCTACTTCCTGGTCGCGAGCGGGCTCTCGCTCATCTACGGCCTCATGGGCGTGCTGAACTTCGCCCACGGCGCGTTCCTCACGATCGCCGCGTTCCTCGGCTGGGAGGCCGGCCGCCGGATCTCCGACGGCACCTGGACGGGCCTCGCGATCTCCGCGCTCGTCGGCATCCTCGTCGGCGCGACCGTCGCGGTGCTGACCGAGGTGCTCATCATCCGCCGCCTCTACGAGCGGCACATCGAGCAGGCGCTCGTCACCGTCGGGATCTCGCTCGCCGCGGTCGCCCTGTTCGAGGGGATCTGGGGCACCGACCCGATCTACACCGACCGGCCGGCCTGGCTCACCCAGACCACCGAGATCCTCGGCGCCCGCATCCCGAACGACCGGTTCCTGCTCATCGCGTGCGCGGCGCTCGTGCTCGGCGGCATCGTGCTGTTCCTCCGCAGGACCCGGTACGGCCTCATCATCCGCGCCGGCGTCGAGAACCGGCACATGGTGACCGCCCTCGGCATCGACGTCCGCCGCTCGTTCACGCTCGTGTTCGCGATCGGCGGCGCCGCCGCCGGGCTCGGCGGGGTCCTGGCGTCCGTGTACTACGGCTACGTCTCGGCCCACCTCGGATCGGTGCTGCTCATCTTCGCGTTCATCGTCACCGTCATCGGCGGGCTCGGCTCGCTCACCGGCGCCGCGATCGCCTCGGTGCTCGTGGCCGTGCTGCAGCAGTTCGCGAACTTCTACCTCGGCGGCACCGGCGACCTGGTCGTCGTCGTCCTCCTCGCCGCCGTCCTGCTCATCCGCCCGCGTGGACTCATGGGGAAGGCCGCATGACCGCCAAGTCGCTCCGCCTCGTCATCGGCGGCATCCTGCTCGTCGTCGCACTCGCGATCCTGCCCCTGCTGGCCATCGACGTCCCGGGCGTCCTGCCCGGGCCGACCTACACGCCCGGCACGCTGCAGCTGCTCGCGTTCGCGCTGCTGATCGCGGCGCTGGCGCTCACCTACCGCATGATGTTCGGCCTCGCCGGCCTCCTCTCGTTCGGCCACGCGCTGTTCTTCGCCGCGGGCGCGTACGGGCTCGCGATGACGCTCGAGGCCTTCGGTCCCGCCGAGTGGCCGAGCGCCCTCGTCTTCACCGTCGCGATCGCCGTGACGCTCGTGCTCGGCTTCGTGCTCGCCGCGACCGTCGGGGCGCTCGCGCTGCGGGTCACCGGGATCTCGTTCGCGATGGTGACGCTCGCGTTCGCCCAAGCCGGGTCGGTGCTGATCCGCCGCAACCCGGGCAGCGCGACGGGCGGCGACGAGGGGCTCGCCCTCGACACCGCGCACGTCCCGCCCGAGCTGGTCGGCGTGGTGGACACCCGCAACCTCTACTGGGTCGCGCTCGGCATCCTCGTCCTCGTCTACCTGATCGTGCTGTCGGTCGAGAAGAGCCGTGCGGGACACGTCGCCGAGGCGATCCGCGAGAACGAGCTCCGCGTGCGGGTCATCGGCCTGCGCCCGTACAACGTGAAGCTCCTCGTGTTCATCGCGGCCTCCGTCCTCGCGTCGGTCGCGGGCATGGGCTACCTCCTGCTGCAGTCCGGTGCGGCGCCGCGCATCGCGACGGCCGACTTCACGCTGACGCTCCTCGTCATCGTGGTGCTCGGCGGAGTGGGCGCCCGGTGGGGCGCGATCGTCGGCGGTATCGTCTACACACTGCTCGACCAGCGCCTCACGGCGCTCGCCGGGTCGGACGCGATCGCCGCCCTGCCCGACATCCTCCGGGTCCCGCTGTCCGAGCCGCTCTTCATCCTGGGGACGCTGTTCGTCCTCGTGGTGCTGTTCCTCCCGGGGGGCATCGCGGGGCTGCCCGCCCGCATCGCCACGGGCCGCAAGCAGCACCCGGCCGAGCCGGAGGAGACGGTGGATGCCTGACGGAGCCTGCACGCTGGGCCGGTGGACCTCGGACCGCGCCCGCACGACACCCGACGCGACCGCGATCGACGACCGCGGCGTCGCGATCAGCTACCGCGAGCTCGACGAGCGCGCCGAGCGGTTGGCCGCGGCCTTCCGAGCGGCCGGCTACGCGATCGGCGACCGTGTCGCGACGATCACCGGCAACAGCGCCGACCACGTCGTGCTGTTCTTCGCGTGCGCCAAGGCGGGGCTCGTGCTCGTGCCGCTCTCGTGGCGCCTGTCGCCCCGCGAGCTCTCGGAGCAGCTCGAGATCGCCGATCCGGTGATCCTCCTCGTCGAGGACGAGTTCCAGACGCTCTCGCGGGCGACGCTCGGCCGGCTCGCCCGGCGGATCCCGGTCGCGGCGCTCGGCGCGCACGGCGTCGAGCAGCAGGTGCCCCATCCGGGCGCGCGCGCGGAGGCGCCGACGACGCGGACCGACGTGCGCGACGACGACACGCTGCTCATCGTGTTCACCTCGGGCACCGCCTCGCGGCCGAAGGGCGCGATGCTCACGCACGCGAACTGCTTCTGGACGAACCTGTCGCTGTCGAAGACCATCGCGATCGCCGAGCACGACGTCGTGCTCGCCGTCATGCCGCAGTTCCACGTCGGCGGGTGGAACATCCAGCCGCTGCTCGCCTGGTGGTCGGGTGCGACCGTGGTGCTCGAGCGGACCTTCGACCCGGGCCGCGTGCTGCGGCTCGTCGCCGAGCGCGGGATCACGACGATGATGGGCGTCCCGGCCAACTACCTGTTCCTCGCGCAGCATCCGGACTTCGTGCACACCGATCTCTCGAGCCTCGGGCACGCCGTCGTCGGCGGGGCGCCCATGCCGCCGGCGCTGCTGCGCACCTGGCATGCCAGGGGCGTCGCCCTCACGCAGGGCTACGGGCTCACCGAGGCGTCGCCGAACGTGCTCTGCCTGCCCGACCGCGAGGCCCGCGAGCGCGTCGGCTCGGCCGGGCTGCCCTACGCGCACGTCGACGTCGAGGTCGCCGATCCGGCGACCGGGGAGCTCCTCGACGGAGCGGCCGAGGGAGAGCTGCTGGTCTCGGGGCCCGGCGTGTTCGCCGGGTACTTCCGCGACCCGGACGCCACGGCCGCGGCACTCCGCGACGGCCGGCTGCACACGGGGGACCTCGTGCGTCGCGACGAGGACGGCTACTTCACGATCATCGACCGGTTGACCGACGTCTACATCTCGGGCGGGGAGGGCGTCTCGCCCGCCGAGGTCGAATCGGTGCTCATCGCGCATCCCGCGGTCGCCGACGTCGCGGTCGTCGGGGTGCCCGACGACCGGTGGGGCGAGGCCGGGTCGGCGTGGGTCGTGCTCCGACCGGGTGCGATCACGGATGCCGCAGAGCTCGCGGAGTTCGCGCGAGCCTCGCTCGCGGGCTACAAGGTCCCGCGCGACATCCGCTTCATCGACGAGATCCCGCGATCGACGGCGGCGAAGACCCTCCGCCGTGTGCTCGCCGAGCGGGCGGCGCGCCTGGCCGAGGGAGCGGACGCATGAGCGCCGCACCGCGCACCGCGCGCGGCGAGCAGACGCGCCGGCGGATCCTCGAGGCGTCCGAGCACGTGTTCGCCGAGCACGGGTACACCGAGTCATCCGTCTCGCGGATCACCGAACGGGCGGGCGTCGGCCAGGGCACGTTCTACCTGTACTTCGACTCGAAGCTCGACGTGTTCGACGAGCTCGTCGAGGACCTGAACCACCGGGTGCGGCAGGCGATGAGCGAGGGCGCGCGTGGCGCGACGACCCGGCTCGAGGCCGAGCGCGAGGGCTTCGCCGCGTTCTTCCGGTTCACCGCCGAGCACCCGGCGCTGTACCGGGTCGTACGGGAGGCGGAGTTCGTCTCGCCCGGCGCGCTGCGCCTGCACTACACGCGCATCGTGGAGGGCTACATCGACGGCCTGCGCCAGGCGCAGCTCGACGGCGAGATCTCGGACATCGATCCGACGGTGGCCGCGTGGGCGCTCATGGGCATCGGCGAGATGATCGGCATGCGCTGGGTGCTCTGGGGCAACGGCGCGGGCGGACCCGGCGACGACGCCGACCCGACCGCGTCGGGCACCGACGCGGTCCCCGAGCACGTGCTCGACGAGATGATGCGATTCATCGGCGGCGCCCTGGGACGGGGCGACCGCCGCGGCGAAGGGGAGGACTCATGACCGGACTGGCCGGACGGCGCGCGATCGTCACGGGGGGAGCGAGCGGTATCGGCCTCGCGTGCGCGGAGGCGTTCGCCGAGGCGGGCGCGCAGGTGACCATCGCCGACCTGAACGGCGAGGCCGCCGAAGCGGTGGCCGAGCGGATCGGCGGCGAGGCGTGGCAGGTCGACCTCGGCGACACCGCGGCGCTCGCCGACCTCGCCCTCGAGGCCGACATCCTGGTCAACAACGCCGGCATCCAGCACGTCCGACCGATCGAGGCGTTCGAGCCCGAGCGGTTCTCGCTGCTGCTGCGGATCATGCTCGAGGCGCCGTTCCTGCTGATCCGCGCCGCGCTGCCCGGCATGTACGAGCGCGGCTGGGGCCGCGTCGTCAACCTGTCGAGCGTGCACGGGCTGCGCGCCTCTCCGTACAAGTCGGCGTACGTCGCAGCGAAGCACGGCCTCGAGGGCCTCTCGAAGGTGACGGCGCTCGAGGGCGGCCCGCACGGCGTCACGTCGAACTGCGTGAACCCCGGCTACGTGCGCACGCCGCTCGTCGAGAAGCAGATCGCCGACCAGGCGAAGGTGCACGGCATCCGGGAGGAGGACGTCGTCGAGCAGGTGATGCTGACCGAGTCCGCCATCAAGCGGCTCGTCGAGCCGTCGGAGGTGGCGAGCCTCGTGCGCTGGCTCGCGAGCGACGACGCTCGCATGGTGACCGGCGCGAGCTACACCATGGACGGCGGATGGAGCGCCCGATGACCGGACCCGAACCGTTCTCCGCACCGGTCCGCGGCGGCGACCTCGCCGGCGGCCAGTGGCGGGCGGACGCCACCGGCACGCCGGTGCTCGCGATCCACGGCATCACCGCGAGCCATCGCGCGTGGCACCACGTCGCCGCGGCGCTGCCGGATCGGCGCATCGCAGCACCCGACCTCCGTGGACGCGGCCGCTCCGCCGACCTGCCCGGCCCCTGGTCGCTGCGCGACCATGCCGACGACCAGTTGCGCGTGCTCGACGCGCTCGGCATCGAGCGCGCGTTCGTGGTCGGGCACTCGATGGGCGCGTTCGTGACGGTCCGGCTCGCGGCGTCCCACCCCGACCGAGTCGCGGGCGTCGTGCTCGTTGACGGCGGCCTGCCGATCCCGCACCCCGAGGGACTGGACCCGGAGCAGGTCGCGGCCGCCGTGCTCGGCCCGGCCATCGCGCGGCTCGAGATGCGCTTCGCCGACCACGCCGCGTACGCCGACTTCTGGAAGGCGCATCCGGCGATCGGGCCGGCCTGGGACGAGCGGGTCGCCGACTACGTCGCCTACGACCTCGTCGGCTCGGAGCCCGAGCTGCGCAGCTCGTCGGTCGCGGAGGCGGTCGCCCAGAACGTGCTCGAGCTCGACGGCGGCGATGGCTACCTCGATGACCTGCTGGGGCTTCCCGCCCCCGTCGACTTCCTCCGCGCGGAGCGCGGGATGCTCGACCAGCCCGAGGGGCTGTACCCTGCCGAACGGGTGGCGGCGACCGCAGAACGGATGCCGGCGCTCCGCGTCACCGAGGTCGCGGAGCTCAACCACTACACCATCGTCATGACGGATGCGGGCGCGGCCCGGGTCGCCGCGGTCGTCGCACCGCGACTGGCCGAGGCCGACGCCGCGGCATCCGTCGGGACGCGTTGACGAGGAGGTCACACGATGACACTGGACAAGACCGTCGGATCGGCCGCGGAGGCGGTCGCCGACATCCCGGACGGCGCGTCGCTCGCCGTCGGCGGGTTCGGGCTCTGCGGCATCCCCATGGTGCTGATCCAGGCGCTGCTCGAGCGCCGGGTCGGCGACCTGTCGGTCGTGTCGAACAACTGCGGCGTCGACGACTGGGGCCTCGGGGTGCTGCTCGGGGCGGGGTTGATCCGCAAGATGACCTCGTCGTACGTCGGCGAGAACAAGGAGTTCGAGCGGCAGTACCTGTCGGGCGAGCTCGAGCTCGAGCTGACGCCGCAGGGCACGCTCGCCGAGAAGCTCCGGGCGGGCGGCGCCGGCATCGCCGGGTTCTTCACCCAGACCGGGGTCGGCACGCAGGTCGCCGAGGGCGGACTGCCCCAGAAGTACGCCGCCGACGGATCGATCGCCGTCGCGTCGAAGCCGAAGCCCGTGCAGACGTTCACGATGCGCGGCGAGGAGAACGAGTTCGTGCTCGAGGAGGCCATCACGACGGACTTCGCGCTCGTGCACGCGATGAAGGGCGACCGGCACGGCAACCTCGTCTTCGACAAGTCGGCCCGCAACTTCTCGCCGCTGTGCGCGATGGCCGGCCGCATCTGCATCGCCGAGGTCGAGGAGCTCGTCGAGCCCGGCGAGATCGACGCCGACGCCGTGCACCTGCCCGGCATCTTCGTGGACCGCATCGTCGAGGTCGGCCCGGACATCGAGAAGCGCATCGAACGACGCACCGTGCGAGAGGGGAACTGAGATGGCGCTCACCAGGCTCGAGATGGCCGCGCGCGCGGCGAAGGAGCTGACGGACGGCTCGTACGTGAACCTCGGCATCGGCCTGCCGACGCTCGTGCCGAACTACGTGCCCGACGGCGTCACCGTCGTGCTGCAGTCGGAGAACGGCATCCTCGGCGTCGGGCCGTACCCGACCGAGGACCAGGTCGACCCCGACCTCATCAACGCCGGCAAGGAGACCGTGACGGTGCTCCCCGGTGCGGCCTACTTCGACTCCGCGACGAGCTTCGGCATGATCCGCGGCGGCAAGGTGGACGCGGCCATCCTCGGCGCCATGCAGGTGTCCGCGACGGGGGACCTCGCGAACTGGATGATCCCGGGGAAGATGGTCAAGGGGCCCGGCGGCGCGATGGACCTCGTGCACGGCGCCCGCAAGCGCATCGTGCTCATGGAGCACGTCGCCAAGGACGGCTCGCCGAAGATCGTCGACGCCTGCTCGCTGCCGCTGACCGGCAAGGGCGTCGTCGACCGCATCATCACCGACCTCGCGGTCATCGACGTGACCCCCGAGGGACTCAGGCTCGTCGAGGTCGCGCCCGGGGTCACCGTCGACGAGGTCGTCGAGAAGACCCAGCCGGCGCTCGACATCTCGGGCGTCACCGCACTCACGACCTAGACCAGCCGCACCACCCGCACCACCCCGAAGGCCCGAAGGAGCGCCACATGGACCACTTCCTCCCCGGCATCGTCGCGCACGAGCTCGCGACGCCGCGCTACACCGCGCAGGTGCTCGAACGTCCCGCCGCGGACGCCGACGCTCCGCGCGCGACCGTGCTGTTCGTGCACGGCAACGTGTCGTCGTCGCTGTTCTGGCAGCCGACCATGCTCGCACTCCCGCCGGACGTCCGAGCGCTCGCCGTCGACCTGCGCGGATTCGGCGGCAGCGAGGTCCGGCCGGTGGACGCGACGCGGGGCCTCGGCGACTACGCCGAGGACGTCGCGGCCGTGGTCGACGCGCTCCGACTCGACGAGGTGCACCTGGTCGGCTGGAGCATGGGCGGCGGCGTCGTGCTGCAGGCGCTGCTCGAGCACGAGCTGCCCGTGGCATCCGTCACGCTCGTGAACCCCGTGTCGCCCTTCGGCTTCGGGGCGACGGATGCCGCGGGGAAGCTGCTGACCCCGGATGCGGCCGGCTCGGGCGGCGGGGGAGCGAACCCCGACTTCATCGCCAGGCTGCGCGACGGCGACCGGACCGCCGACGCGCCGTCGTCGCCGCGCTCGGTGTACCTCGGCACGTACGTGACCCCAGGGTTCGCGTCCGAGCACGACGACCGCTGGGTCGAGTCGATGCTCACGACCGCGGTCGGCGAGGACAACTACCCGGGCGACGCGCAGGCCTCGGAGAACTGGCCCGGCTTCGCGCCCGGCACACGCGGAGTGCTCAACACGATGGCCCCGACCCGGTTCGACGCGAGCGGCATCGTCGACCTCGACGCCAAGCCGCCGATCCTGTGGATCCGGGGCGCGAACGACGTCATCGTCTCCGACACGTCGCTGTTCGACCTCAACCACCTCGGCGCGCTCGGCGTGATCCCGGGCTGGCCGGGCGAGGACGTGGCGCCGGCGCAGCCCATGGTCGCGCAGACCCGCGCGGTGCTCGACACCTACGCCGAGCGGGGCGGCGCGTACCGCGAGGCCGTGTTCGAGGCGAGCGGGCACTCGCCGCTCATCGAGGAGCCGGAGCGCTTCGTCGCCGAACTCGTGGCGCACGTGCTGGGGAACGACGAGACGGCCGACTGAGCGTCGGCCGTGACGGAGTCGTGAGGCGGGGGTGCGCCGAGGGTGCACCCCCGCCTGCGCGCCACCCCCTGCCGCAGGCACGCCTTTGGGCGCAGGATGGTGGTCCACGCCCTGCGAGGGAGGAACGCATGATCGGCGCGCCACTCGACCACGACGCCCCCGTGGCGGACCCGCGGGATCCGCGCAAACCCTCCTCGCCGTTCCAGATCACCCGACGGGCGTGGCGCTACCTCGCGAGACGCGTCTTCCGCGAGTTCATCGACGACGAATGCCTCGACACCGCGGCCGCGCTCACGTTCTGGGGGACGCTCTCGGTCTTCCCCGGGCTGCTCGCGGTGACCTCGCTGCTCGCCCTGATCGGACAGGGCGGCGCCATCCGCGAGATCCTCGGCCTCGCGCAGCAGGTCGCCCCCGGCCCGGTGCTCGAGGTGGTCGAGGAGCCCCTGCGGGCCTTCGCGGGGTCCCGGGCGGCGACCATCGGCTTCCTCACGGGCCTGGTCATCGCGCTCTGGTCGGCCTCCGGCTACGTCGCGGCCTTCACCCGGGCCATGAACCGCATCCTGGAGATCGAGGAGGGACGGCCGTTCTGGAAGCTGCGCCCGTTCCAGCTCCTCATCACAGTCGGGGCCATCCTGCTCGTGACGATCGTCGCCGTGATCCTCGTCGTCTCCGGTCCGGTCGCGGACGCCGTCGGCGAGGCGCTCGGCGTCGGTGCGACGCTGCGCATGGTGTGGGACGTCGCGAAGTGGCCCCTGCTGGGGGCGGTCGTCGTCATGGTGGTCGCCCTGCTCTACTACGCGACTCCGAATGCCCGGCAGCCCAGATTCCGCTGGATCAGCCTCGGCGCGCTCATCGCCATCGTCCTCATGCTCGTGGCGTCGGGCGGGTTCGCGCTCTACGTCGCGAACTTCTCCAACTACGACCGCACGTACGGATCGCTCGCGGGCATCGTCGTGTTCCTGCTGTGGCTCTGGATCACGAACGCCGCGCTGCTGCTCGGCGCCGAGTTCAACGCGGAGCTCGAGCGCACTCGCCAGCTGCAGGCGGGGATCCCTGCCGAGGAGCGCCTCAGGATGCCGCCCCGTGGCACGCGCAGCATGGAGAAGGCCGCCGAGCGGCACCGCCGCAACCTCGAGCTCGGTCGTCGCATCCGAGAGCCGCACGATACGGAACCTGACCACGCCGGCGAGCGCGGTGAGGAGCGTCGCCCCTGACCGGCGTGCCCGCCCGAGCCATCCGTTCGATGGAGGCCCCGCCCAGCGAGGCCGCCATAGACTGGCAGACGTGCCTGCAGTGAATCTCGGAATGCCCAAGGTCCCCGAAGTCCTCGCGCCCCGGCGCAAGTCGCGGCAGATCAAGGTGGGCAAGGTGCTCGTCGGCGGCGACGCTCCCGTGAGCGTGCAGTCGATGACGACGACGCCGACGCCGAACATCAACGCGACGCTCCAGCAGATCGCCGAGCTCACCGCGTCCGGTTGCGACATCGTCCGCGTCGCGGTGCCGAGCCGCGACGACGCCGAGGCGCTGCCCATCATCGCGAAGAAGAGCCAGATCCCGGTCATCGCCGACATCCACTTCCAGCCGAACTACGTCTACGCCGCGATCGACGCGGGCTGCGCGGCCGTGCGCGTCAACCCGGGCAACATCCGCAAGTTCGACGACCAGGTCGGCGAGATCGCCCGCCGGGCGAAGGAGGCGGACGTCTCGATCCGCATCGGAGTCAACGCGGGCTCCCTCGACCCGCGCCTGCTGCAGAAGTACGGCAAGGCGACCCCGGAGGCGCTCGTCGAGTCGGCCGTCTGGGAGGCGAGCCTGTTCGAGGAGCACGACTTCCACGACTTCAAGATCTCGGTCAAGCACAACGACCCGATCGTCATGGTGAAGGCGTACCGCATGCTCGCCGAGCGGGGCGACTGGCCCCTGCACCTGGGCGTCACCGAGGCGGGACCCGCCTTCCAGGGCACGATCAAGTCGGCGACCGCGTTCGGCATCCTGCTCTCCGAGGGCATCGGCGACACCATCCGCGTCTCGCTCTCCGCACCGCCGGTCGAGGAGGTCAAGGTCGGCCTGCAGATCCTGCAGTCGCTGAACCTCCGCGAACGCAAGCTCGAGATCGTCTCGTGCCCGTCGTGCGGCCGCGCCCAGGTGGACGTCTACAAGCTCGCCAACGACGTCACCGACGGCCTCGAGGGCATGAGCGTGCCCCTGCGGGTCGCGGTCATGGGCTGCGTCGTGAACGGCCCCGGTGAGGCCCGCGAGGCCGACCTCGGCGTGGCATCCGGCAACGGCAAGGGGCAGATCTTCGTCAAGGGCGAGGTCATCAAGACCGTGCCCGAGGCCGAGATCGTCGAGACGCTCATCGCCGAGGCGAACCGCATCGCGGCCGAGATGGGCGTCGACGCGCCCGTCGGCTCGCCCACGGTCGTCACGCCCTAGGACGCGGGCCAGTCGGTCGCAAGGCCCTGTCGGCCCGCCGGCACGTCCGCTACCGTCGAGCCCGACGGCGCCGGGAGGGCGCGCGAGGGAGGACGGCGATGAGCGGAGACGGCTACGAGTACCCGGATGAGGCCGGGTACCCAGACGGGACGGGCACCCTGCACGAGGGGACCGACGATGCGCCGGAGCCGACCGGCGGCGAAGCGGACGATGCCGACGCGGCGGAGACCGAGCTGAACGAGTTCGCGATGGAGGACGAGGAGGACCTCGACGGGAACGTCTGATCCTCCGGGGCGATGCCGGCCGAGCGGGCGGGCGACGGCCGCGGCATCCGCCCTGCATAGAATCGTCGGGTGCCCACACGCCTGACGAACTTCTTCCTCCGTACGCTCCGTGAAGACCCCGCCGACGCCGAGGTCGCGAGCCACAAGCTGCTCGTGCGCGCCGGCTACATCCGGCGCCAGGCGCCGGGCGTGTTCGCGTGGCTGCCGCTCGGCCTGCGCGTCAAGGCCAAGATCGAGCGCGTCGTGCGCGAGGAGATGGAGGCGGCCGGCGCGCACGAGGTGCACTTCCCGGCACTGCTGCCGCGTGAGCCGTACGAGCAGACGGGCCGCTGGAGCGAGTACGGCGACGCCCTGTTCCGGCTCAAGGACCGCAAGGACGCCGACTACCTGCTGGCGCCCACGCACGAGGAGGTCTTCACCCTGCTCGTGAAGGACCTGTACTCGTCGTACAAGGAGCTGCCGCTCACGATCTACCAGATCCAGGACAAGTACCGCGACGAGGCGCGACCGCGCGCGGGACTCCTGCGCGGCCGCGAGTTCACGATGAAGGACGCCTACTCGTTCGACGTCTCCGACGCGGGGCTCGATGCGTCGTACCAGGCGCAGCGCGACGCGTACGAGCGCATCTTCACGAGGCTCGGCCTCGACTACGTCATCGTGAACGCGGATGCCGGCGCCATGGGCGGCTCCAAGAGCGAGGAGTTCCTGCACCCGACGCCGGTCGGCGAGGACACCTTCGTGCGCTCGGCGGGCGGCTATGCGGCCAACGTCGAGGCGTTCACCACGATCGCGCCCGAGCCGATCCCGTTCGACGGGCTCCCCGCGGCCGAGGTGCTCGACTCGCCGAACACGCCCACGATCGCCACGCTCGTCGACCTCGCGAACCTCGAGTACCCGCGGCCCGACGGTCGCGACTGGACCGCGGCCGACACCCTGAAGAACGTCGTGCTCGCGCTCACGCACCCCGACCACACGCGCGAGATCGTCGTCGTCGGCATTCCCGGCGATCGCGAGGTCGATGCCAAGCGCGTCGAGGTCGCGTTCGCGCCGGCCGAGGTCGAGGCCGCGACCGAGGAGGACTTCGCGAGGAACCCCGGTCTCGTGAAGGGCTACATCGGCCCGTGGTCGCCCGAGGGCGCCGTGCTCGGCGCCGACTCGTCGACCGGAATCCGCTACCTCGTCGACCCCCGCGTCGTCGAGGGCACCGAGTGGATCACCGGCGCCAACCTCGACGAGAAGCACGTCTTCGGCCTCGTCGCCGGTCGCGACTTCGTCGCCGACGGCACGATCGAGGCGGCGAACGTGCGCGAGGGCGACCCGGCGCCCGACGGCTCGGGGCCCGTCGAGCTGGCGCGCGGCATGGAGATCGGCCACGTCTTCCAGCTCGGTCGGAAGTACGCCGAGGCGCTCGGGCTCAAGGTGCTCGACGAGAACGGCAAGCTCGCGACCGTGACGATGGGCTCGTACGGCATCGGCGTGACCCGCATCCTCGCGATCATCGCCGAGCTGCACAACGACGACAAGGGCCTCGTCTGGCCCGCGTCGGTCGCGCCCTTCGACGTGCACGTGCTCGCGACCGGCAAGGACCAGGCGGCGTTCGAGGCCGCCGAGCGAATCGTCGCCGAGCTCGAGGCCGGCGGGCTCGACGTGCTGTTCGACGACCGCCCGAAGCTCTCGCCCGGCGTGAAGTTCGCCGACGCGGAGCTCATCGGCGTGCCGAAGATCGTGATCGCCGGTCGAGGCGTCGCCGACGGCGTCGTCGAGATCTGGGATCGTGCGACGGGCGAGCGCACGAGCGTCCCGATCGACGGCGTGCGCGCGGCGTTCGGCCGCTGAACGGCCTCGACTGACGCGGCGAGGGCCGGTGCGGATGCTCCGCACCGGCCCTCGCACTGCGCGGGCGCCTCACATGCGCGCGTAGCGCGCCCGGGCGAAGCAGTAGGCCCCGTACACGATCAGGCCGGCCCCCACGAGCCAGAGCAGGATCGTCCCGAAGGGCAGCTCGGCGAGGCTCTTCAATGCGGCATCGAGCCCGCCCGCCTTCTCCGGATCGTGCGTCAACGAGGCCACGAGCAGGAGGACGCCGACGACGCCGACCGCGATGCCCTTGGCGACGTAGCCGACCGTGCCGAGCGTGAGCACGCCCTTCCGCACCGGATCGGCGGGCAGGGAGAGGTGCTTCGCGAAGCGCTGCGTCGCTCCGCGGTAGACGAACGCGATGCCGATGCCGACGATGACGAGCCCGACGACGACGAGGAGGACGACGCCCCCCGGTGCCGCGAGGAGCTGCGCGGTCAGCGCCTGCGACGACTGGTCGGAGTCGGAACGGCCGCCGAGCGCGTACACGAGCGACGTGGCGCCGATCGACACGTACGCGACCGCGGTCCCGACGTACTTGACCCGGTGGCCCCACTTCTTCTTGGTGTCCGGATCGCGCTCGAGGAACGCCTCGGTGACCTGCCAGATCGCGAGGGCGAACAGCCCGAGCGCGATCAGCCAGAGGAGCGCCAGGCCGAAGGGCAGGCTCGCAAGCTGCTGCATCGCGCCGCCCTGGTCGGCCTCGCCGCCCGCGCCCTGCGCGACCGAGATCGCGATTCCGCCGATGACCACGTGCACGATGCCGAGCACCACGTAGCCGACGCGCGCGGCGATTCGGAACGCACGGGAGTTCTGCGCCGCGTTGGCCGCGGCCTTTCCGGAATCGGTCGTCATCCGCTCAGCGTAGCCACGGCGGGGCGTGCGCGGCAGGTCGCCGCTCGTGGTTGCGCACGGCTGATCGGGAGTGGTAGTCGCCCGCGCGCGCCCGGCGGTCCGTTCCCCGGCGTCCGCCGGTCGTTCACCGGCCGGACGCCGTCGATTCGATCGCCGGTCATGGCGACCCGACAGGCTCGGCGCGTCCCTCCGGCCCGACGCGCGGGCGGCCGCGCACTGAACGAGGAGCCTCCATGACCATCCCCGAACTCCGTCTCACGCCCGTCTCGCACGCGATCGGCAAGCGGTCGCCGGTGACCTGCCGGCTCAAGTGCGCCGACGCGTGCCTCGGCCCCGAGTGCAACACCTCCTCGAACGCCCACTTCCGCGACATCGCGTCGCAGGCGATCTCGCGCCGCTCGGTGCTCGGCCTCGGCGTCGCGGGCGCGGTCGGCCTCGTGGTCGGCGGTGCGGCCGGCGGCTCCGCAGGTCCCGCGTTCGCGGCGAAGCCCGGCACCGCAGGTCTCTCGTTCAGCCCGATCGCGCCCGTCGACCGGACCGTCGACGCGTTCACCGTTCCGGCCGGCTACCGCTGGCAGCCGATCATCCGCTGGGGCGACCCGCTGTTCTCCTCGGTGCCGGCGTTCGACTTCGATCACCAGACGGCCGAGGCCCAGGCCGGGCAGTTCGGCTACAACAACGACTACCTCGACATCATCGCCGACCCGTCCGGCAAGACCGGCGTGCTCGTCACCAACCACGAGTACGTGAACCCCGACCTCATGTTCACCCCGACGACCGACCCCGAGGAGCGCCGCCGCCGCGGCGAGATCTACAAGGCGGCGATGGGGATGGCCGTCGTCGAGGTGAAGCGCCGCCGCGTCGGCGACCCGTGGGAGTACGTCGTCGACGGCGCACGCAGCCGCCGGATCACCGTCGAGTCCGTCTTCGAGCTCACCGGCCCGGCCGCCGGCTCCGACCTCGTCACGACGGCCGCCGACCCCGAGGGTCGCTGGGTGAAGGGCACCCTCGGCAACTGCGCGGGCGGCACCACGCCGTGGGGCACCGTCCTCTCGGGCGAGGAGAACTTCAACGGCTACTTCGCCTGGGCCGCCGACACCGCGGAGCAGCGCCGTTACAGCGGCAGCTCGACGACGGCGACGGAGACCGGCTGGGAGCAGTACGACGAGCGCTTCGACGCGCACGACCCGCGCTACGTCAACGAGCCGAACCGCTTCGGCTACATCGTCGAGATCGACCCGAGCGACCCGACGTCCACGCCGAAGAAGCACACCGCGATGGGCCGCTTCAAGCACGAGGGCGCGAACGTCACGATCGCCGAGGACGGCCGCGTCGTGGCGTACATGGGCGACGACGAGCGGAACGACTACCTGTACAAGTTCGTCTCGAAGGGTCGGTACACCGCGGCGACCTCGACGGGCGCGCGTCGGAAGAACATGACGCTGCTCAGCGAGGGCGACCTGTTCGTCGCGCGCTTCTCGGGCAATTCGCCGGCCGCCGAGATCACCGGCACCGGCGCCATGCCCTCGGACGGGGCGTTCGACGGCACCGGCGAGTGGATCGCGCTCACCCGCGGCGGCGAGAGCGTCGTTCCCGGCATGACCACCGAGCAGGTCCTCGTCTACACGCGCCTCGCCGCCGACCTCATGGGTGCCACGAAGATGGACCGCCCCGAGGACGTCGAGCCGAATCCGCTCACCGGCAAGGTCTACCTCGCGCTGACGAACAACAGCCGTCGCACGGTCGCCACCCTCGACGAGGTGAACCCGATCACCGGCAACCGGTACGGTCACGTCGTCGAGCTCACCGAGACGTCGGGCCAGGCCGGAGAGACCTTCGGCTGGAGCATCCTGCTGCTCTGCGGCGACCCCGCCGTCACCGACTACACGTACTTCGCCGGCTTCCCGAAGGAGCTCGTCTCGCCGATCTCGTGCCCCGACAACGTCGCGTTCGACTCCGAGGGCAACCTCTGGATCTCGACCGACGGCGCCCCGAGCACGATCGGCTACAACGACGGCCTGTTCCGGGTGCCGCTCGAGGGCGACCAGCGGGGGAACGTGCAGCAGTTCCTCGCGGTCCCGCGCGAGGCCGAGACGTGCGGCCCCGTGATCCACGACCGCGAGGGCCTCGTGTTCGTCGCGGTGCAGCACCCGGGCGAGAACGGTGCGGTCGGCGCGCAGACGTCGTACTTCCCCGACTACGTCGCGACGCACTCGGGCGACAAGGTGGCCGCGCCGCGCCCGTCGGTCGTGCAGGTCTGGAAGGGCTGAGCGGACCCGGTCCGCAGGGGCGGTGACGGATGCCGCGGCATCCGTCACCGCCCCTGCGTCATGCCCGGCGGGGTCGCTGCGCAGGCGGTCCGGAGACGAGCGCGACGCCGACGGCCGAGACGACCGCGAACGCGGCGTCGGGCACCCAGGTGCCGAGCGCGGCGACGTGCCAGACGAAGAAGAGCGGGAACGCCCAGAGGCCGATGCGGACGACCCGCGAGCCGAGCCCGCCGATCACCGCGATGACGCCGAGCACGGCCGAAAGGGCTCCGAAGGAGGCGATGAGCACGGTCGCCGATGCCGGGAACGGGTCGTCGGCGAAGAGGACCGACACGGCGAACACCGCGGCGACGGCGAACAGGGCGACGAGGATCGCCTGCCCGGTCCGGACGCGCGCGCCGCGCCGCGCGCGATGATCGGGGGCGGAGCCCGCATGGGCGTCCCGTCCTGCGCCGGCAGCGCCTCCGAGGTCGGTCTGGGCAGTGGACATGGTCGTTCCCCTCTCGTGACCGCGAACCAGGCGGCGGGTCGGCTGATCCGGGTCGTTCCCGGCGACGCCAGCCTTTCGCGGCCCGCCGTGCGAGCGCACTGCGGTGGACCGCACGACCGCTGCGGTCGACCGCACGATCGTGCGCGGCCGATCGGTGGGATACTGCGGGCATGCCTCGGATGCGGTCGGCGATCGGTGCGGTCGTGCTCGCCGCGACGGCCGGCGCCGCGCTGGTCGTGGTGATGGTCGCGTCACCGCTCCCGCTCGCCGAGACCGTCCCCACGCTCATCGTCCCCGTGATGTTCGTGCTCGCCGGGTTCCTCGGCCCGATCTGGCGAGCGAGCGCGTTCACGTGCACCACCGTCGCCGGGATCGGGGTGCTGCACCTCGTGGCCCTGGCGGCCTCGGCGCTCGCGCTGGCCGATGCCGGACCGGGCCTCGCCTGGCATCTCGGCTCCCAGATCGCCTTCGTCGCCGGCTTCGGCCTGCTCGTGCCCCTCGCCGCCGGCTACCCCGACGGTCCCGCTCCCTCGTGGTCGCTCGTCGTCCTCGGTGCCGGCGTGGCCGTCCCCGTGCTCGCCGCGTTGGCCGGACCGACCCCGGCGGTCCTCGACGGCACCACGATGCTCGGACCGGTCGCCGACGTCCTGCCCGTCTGGATCGCCGCCGTGAGCGCGATCGTGTTCCTGCTGCCCGCGGCATCCGTCGTCGTCGGCCTGGTCCGGCTCGTGCGGGGCGACCGGGCGCTGCGTCGTCGGCTCGCCTGGCCGCTCGCGGCGCTC
>NZ_SDPL01000140.1 GCF_004135055.1 Agromyces binzhouensis
CGCGGCCGCGGATTCCGAGTCGAGCCCCGCGGATGCCTCGGCGAGCGCATCCGCACCGGCCGGGAGCCGATCGATGAGCCCGCCGACGAGCGCACCGCCGTCGATCGCCGGCAGGCCGCGCACGGCGTCGGCCGCGACCTGGAGCGCCCGGGCGAGCTCGCCGATCACGTGGTCGGTGACCGGGGTGACGGTCAGGTGCGTCGTGTGCGGCAGTGCCGTGCCGTCGGACTGGAGCATGCCGGGCTGCAGCTGGAGGTGCCACCCGGCGCCGCGCGCGGCATCGGCCCAGTGGTGCGGGTCGACGCGACGCTCGGGCGGGACGGAGGCGTCGGTCCGGACGGCGAGGAGCGGGCCGACGGGATCGCCGACGACCTCGAGCCCCTCGATCCCGTCGATCGCGTCCCGCAGCACGGCGGTCGCCGACATCGCTCGGGCGGTGAGCTCGGCGAATCCGAGCTCGCCGAGCACCTGCACGATCGCCCACGCCGCGGCGAGCGGGCCGGCCGGCTTCGAGCCCGCCATCGTCGGGTTCACGACCGGGTAGCCGGGCCACGCGGTCGTCGCGAAGTACTGGTGGCGCTGCCGGTCGCGCCCGCGCTGCAGGAGCACGGAGACGCCCTTCGGCGCGTACCCGTACTTGTGCAGGTCCGCCGAGAGGCTCGTCACGCCCGGCACCCTGAAGTCCCACTCGGGCTGCCCGTCCTGGAAAGCCAGCGCGAACCCGCCGATGCAGGCGTCGACGTGCAGGGCGATCCCACGCGGGCCGGTCGCCGCCGCGACCTCGCCGACGGGGTCGAGCGTCGCGAACGGGTACGAGGGCGCGCTCATCACGACGAGTGCGACGTCGTCGTCGAGGCGGGCGACGACGTCGGAGACCTCCGGCGCGCCGGTCACCGCGGAGACGGGCACGAGGTCGAGTTCCAGCCCGAAGTAGTGGGCCGCCTTGTGGAAGGCGGCGTGCACCGTCGTCGGGGCGACGAGCCGAGGCATCCGCCCGTCGCCCGGGTGCGCCGAGCGCCAGACGTCGCGGGCCGTCTTCACCGCGAGCAGGCAGCTCTCGGTGCCGCCCGAGGTGACCGAGCCGACGACCGCGGGCGACCCCTGCTCGGCCCCGTCGCCGTGGAACACGCGGCGCGCGAAGCCGACGACCGCGGCCTCCATGGCCGCGACCGAGGTGAACGTCGTCGGGTCGAGCCCGTTCACGGGCTGCACGAGTCGCGCCGCGCGCGCGGCGAGCTCGTCGAGCTCGGCGAGGCCCGAGTCGTAGACGTACGACAGCACGCGACCGCCGTGCGTGGGCGCGTCGCCCTCTCGGAGCGCGGCGAGTTCCGCGAGCACCTCGTCGGGCTCGCGTTCGAAGGCGTTCATCGGGCGATCTCCTCGGTCGGGGCGGGGGTGTCGATGTCGGCACGCCGGAGCGGGTAGCGCAGGAGCGGGACGAGGCTGAGGAGCACGAGCGCCGCCGGCAGCAGGCTGAAGCTCAGCGCGATCCCGCCGACCGCGGCCTCGGGCTGGGCCACGACGGTCGAGCCGACCGATTCGAGGTAGCCGGTGGCCGCGAGGACGATCGTGAGCAGCGTCGCCCCGAGCGCCATGCCCGTGGTCTCGCCGGCGGTCCAGACGCCGCCGAACGTACCGGCCCGTCCCGGGCCGTTCGTGCGCGCATCGTGCGCGACGACGTCCGGCAGCATCGCCATCGGGAGCGACTGCATGCCCGCGTACGCGGCGCCGGCGATCGCGACCGGGGCGTACACCCACGCGCCCGGCGCCCAGACCATGCCGACGAGGGCCGCGGCGGCTGCCGCGAACGCGAGGCTCGCGATGACGTACGCCCGCTCCTTGCCGATCCGGCGGGCCATCCGACCCCAGAGGGGTGCGCACAGGATGGCGGGGCCGATGAGCGCGACGAAGAGGAACGTCAGCGCGTCCTCGGAGCGGAGCACCCAGACGGCGACGTAGTTCGCGCCCGCCAGCATGACGCCCGTGGCCAGCCCCTGGAGGAGGAAGCCGGACAGCAGCAGGCGGAACGGCCGGCTGCGGCGCAGCGCGGCGAGCCCCTCGGCGTAGCCCGCGCCGAGGCTGCGGCGCTCGCGCTGCTCCACGAGCATTCCCTTGGGCGCGGTCGTCGTGGCCACCAGCATGCCGAGCCCGATGACGAGCCCGGCCACGACGGCCATCACGAGGTACCCGAGCGCCTCGTCGTCGCCGCCGGCGCGACGGAGCATCGGCCCGCCAGCACCGAAGAGGAGGATCGCGAAGCTCAGCACGACGACGCGCCACGTGAGGAGCCTCGTGCGCCCGTCGTAGTCGTCGGTGAGCTCCGCGGGCAGCGCGATGTACGGCACCTGGAACAGGCTGAAGGCCGTTGCGGTGGCGAGGAAGGCCAGCATCACCCAGACGCCCGCGACGACGGGGCCGAGCCCGGCGGGCGCGGCGAAGGTCAGGACGAACGCGACCGGGATCGCGAGCGCGCCGACCCGCATCCACGTCCGGCGGGTGCCCGACACGGCCAGCGAGTGATCGCTGCGATCGCCGATCCACGGGTCGATCAGCACGTCCCACACCTTCGCCGCGGTCACCACGAGACCGGCGAGCAGCGCGGTCACGCCGAGCGTGTCGGTGAGGTAGAAGACGAGCACGAGGCCGGGCAGCGTGGCGAAGCCGCCCGTGCCGATCGAGCCGACGGCGTAGCGGGCGACGGTGCCGCGCGAGAGCCCTTCCGGGGAGGTCATGCGGGGAAGCATACCCATTCGACGATGCCGATCCGGACACGGTCCCCCGGTCCCCTCCGCGGCTAGGCTGGCCGGGTGTCCAACGCCGCCACCCGAACCCCGGCCGTCATCACCCCGAGCCCCGCACGCGACGCGCTCGTCGCCGACCTCGTCGCCACGACCGGCCGCACGAGGGCGATCCCCACGCCGGCGACCGGCGAGACCCTGGTCGACCTTCCGCTCTCGAGCGCGGACGACGTCCGCGGCGCCGTGTCACGCGCGCGCCTCGCACAGGTGGCATGGGCCCGTGCAGGGTTCGCCGCGCGACGCCGGATCCTGCTCCGCGCGCACGACCTCATCGTCGCCCGGCGCGAGGAACTCCTCGACCTGACGCAGCTGGAGAGCGGGAAGACCCGCGGCCAGGCCTTCGAGGAGGTCTTCCAGGCCCTGTCGGTGACGAGGTGGAACGCGGTCAGGGCCCGCGCCGTGCTCCGCGGCGGCCGCCGCCGTGCCGGCATCCCGGTGGCGCTCACGACGCGCATCCGCTACCGCTCGAAGGGCGTCGTCGGCGTGATCACGCCGTGGAACTACGCGATCAGCCTCGCGGCGATGGACGTGGTCCCGGCCCTCGCCGCGGGCTGCGCCGTCGTGCAGAAGGCCGACGACCAGGGCGCGCTGTCGGTGCTCGCCCTCCGTCGTGCGTTCATCGACGCCGGGGTGCCGGAGGCGCTCTGGGCCGTGGTGGCGGGCGATCCCGCCGACGTCGGCGAGGCGCTCACCGACGAGGCCGACTACATCTGCTTCACCGGGTCGACCGCGACCGGACGGCGGATCGGCGAGAAGGCCGGGCGGCGGCTCGTGGGCGCGTCCCTCGAGCTCGGCGGGAAGAACGCCCTGATCGTCCTCGACGACGTCGACGTCGAGCAGGCGGCCGCGGATGCCGCCCACGCGTGCTTCTCGTCGATGGGCCAGCTGTGCGTGTCGGTCGAGCGGATCTACGTGCAGCGCACCATCGCGGACGCGTTCGCCTCGGCACTCGCCGCGAGGCTCGCCGAGCCCCGGATCGGCTCCGGTCTCGACCACGACGCCGACTACGGCAGCCTCGCGACGGCGGCGCAGGTCGATCGCATCCGCGGCCACCTCGACGACGCGCTCGCCAAGGGCGCCCGCGTGCTGGTGGGCGGCAACCTGCGACCCGACGTGGGGCCGTGGGCGTTCGAGCCCACGGTCCTGACGGACGTCGCGCCCGGCATGCGCGTGCTCGACGAGGAGACGTTCGGGGCGCTCGCATCGCTGCACGTCGTCGACGACGAGCTGGAGGCGGTGTTTGCCGCGAACGCGTCGGAGTACGGCCTCAACGCGTCGGTGCTTTCCGGGTCGACACGGCGAGCCCTGCGCGTCGCCGACCAGCTCGACGCCGGGAGCGTCAACGTCAACGAGGGCTACCGGGGCAGCTTCGGCTCGGTCGACGCGCCCATGGGCGGCGTCAAGGCGTCCGGCATCGGACGCCGCAACGGACGCGAGGGCCTCCTGCGCTTCGTCGACCCGGTGACGGTCTCGGTGAACACGCGCGTGATCCCGCTCCCGCACACCGGACGCGACTACGCCCGGCTCAGCGGCCCGCTGGTGCTGCTCGCGAGGGTGCTGCGCGCCATCCGCCGGGCCTAGGCCGTCGCCGCGGAGCCGCTCGATCGGACCGTCGCGGGCAGTCGCGCGAACCGGTTCGGGCTCAGGTCGCCTCGGAGTCGAACGGCGCCGACTCGCCGGCGGCGATCGCGTCGAGCTTGCGCTTGCGCTGCAGGTAGGCGGAGTTCTCGTTGACCGCAGCACGCGCGACGACCGGCTTCGCGGGCTCGGCGAACGGGTCCACGTCGCTGAGCGCCTCGCGCACGATGCGCCGCGGGTCGTACTGGCGAGGGTCGAGCTTGCGCCAGTCGACGTCGTCGAAGTCGGGACCCATCTCCTCGCGCATGCGGTCCTTCGCACCGTTCGCCATGTCGCGCATCGATCGCACGAACCGGCCGAGCTGCGCGGCGTAGTGAGGCAGCCGCTCCGGACCGAGCACGAAGACGGCGATCACCCCGATGATGAGGAGTTTGTCGAAGGTGAGGCCGCCCATGGGCTCAAGGATAGTCGGCGGCGAGGCGTGCGATCGACCGTTGCCGTGCACCCTAGGCTTGGGGGTCGACAGAACTCCGGGAGCCGCCACGTGTCCGAACACGACCTGAACTGGAAGTACGTCGACGAATCCGTCGTCGAGTCCGAGTCGATCGCGAAGGCACGCCTGCAGTCCCTCGAGCTCGGCGTCGAGCCGGTCTCGCCCGCCGTGGGTGCGCAACTCGCGGTGCTGGCGGCGGCGAGCGACGCGCGGGCGATCATCGAGGTGGGCACCGGCGTCGGCGTGTCGGGGCTGTGGATGCTCCAGGCCGCGCGCTCGGCGCACCTGACCTCGATCGACTCCGAGGCCGAGTACCAGCAGCATGCGCGCGAGCACTTCGCGGAAGCGGGCATCGCCCCGGCGCGCGTGCGCCTCATCGCGGGCCGCGCCGGCGAGGTGCTGCCGCGGATGAACGAGGGCTCCTACGACCTCGTCGTCGTCGACGCGGACGCGGCCTCGGTCATCGAGTACGTCGAGCACGGCCTCCGGCTGGCGAAGCCCGGCGGGAGCGTGCTGGTGGCCCGTGCCCTCTGGAAGGGGAGGGTGGCCGACCCGGCGCGACGAGACGACGTGGCGACGGCGTTCCGCGGGCTCGTCTCGGAGCTCGCGTCCTCCACCGCCGTGGTCACCGCCATCTCGCCGGCCGGGGACGGCCTGCTGCAGATCGTGAAGCTGGGCGCCTGACTAGGCTGCGTTGACGACGCCGCCCAGGACGTCGTAGAGCTCCTTGGCCTCAGCGTCGTTCACCGAGACGACGAGGCGACCGCCACCCTCGAGGGGCACGCGCACGATGATGAGGCGCCCCTCCTTCACAGCCTCCATCGGTCCGTCTCCAGTGCGTGGCTTCATGGCCGCCATTGAGCTACCCCTTTCGTGGCTGAATCTCCATTATCCCGCATCGCGGCGACGCCCCGGGACACCGGGCTCCGTTTTGTGGACGACGGCGGCCGCCGTTCACGCGCGGGACGCCCGCCGTGCACCGACCGATCACCCGACCGGGATCGCGGTCCGGCGATCACGGCGGGGTCCAGTCGTAGCCGTCGATGAACCAGCCGATCCGCAGCCACGCCACCTGGAGCGCGATCGAGACCGCGACGAGGGAACCCCGCCACCACGGCGAACGCGGCACGGCGAACGCGCCCGCGATCGGGAAGAGCGGCGCCAGCAGCCGGAACGTGCTCGACTGCGGGAAGAAGACCGCGAGGAGGTACAGCGCGTAGCTCGCGAGCCAGAGCCTGATGTCGACGCCGAGGCGCCGCACCCACGGCGTGACGAGCAGCGCACCGAATCCGACGACGAGCGCGATCGGCAGGATCGTCCCCATCGGCTGGCCGAGCCACCAGTCTCCCGACTGGAACCACGGCGTGAGCGGAACGAGCTCGACGTAGCCGATGTACGGCGCGCGCCACGCGAGCTCGGTGTCGGTGTACGCGGCCGGCTCGCCGGTGAACGCCCACGCGATCGCCGGCCAGGCGAGTCCGACCAGGGCGGCGAACAGGGCGACGGATGCCGCGAGCACGCGCTCGCGGACGGGGAACGGATCGCGGGTCCGGGTGTACCAGCGCACGATCCAGTGCAGGCCGAGCGCGAGCGCGAACGCGAGCGCACCCGGCCGCGTGAACGCCCAGACGGTGATCACGGGGACGAGCCATCCGTAGCGGCGATCGACGAGGAGGAGCAGGGCGAGCGCGAGCCAGAGGAAGCCGAGCGACTCGGCGTAGCCGAAGCCCATGATCGGCGACACGGGTGCGACGCAGAACAGCACGACCGCGAAGAGCGCCTGGTCCGGGTCGAGGAAGCGCGACATGAGCCGGTGGAAGACGAGCGCCGCGGCGAGACCCGCCCCGAGCGAGACGACGACGGATGCCACGTCCCACGGCACGCCGACCGCGGTGAAGATCCGGACGATGCCCGGGAACACGGGCAGGAACGCCCACGCGTTCTCCGCGACGTGGCCGTCATCCGTGATCGGGAGCTCGGTGGGGTATCCGGCGGCGGCGATGTACGCGTACCAGCGCCCGTCCCAGATGTTCGCGTACTCGAAGTACCCCGGTCGTGCGCCGGTCCAGGCGTTCGCGGCCTGTTCGTGCGCGAACTGCAGCACGATCGCGATCGACACGACCCGGGCGGCGAGGTACACGGCGATCACGCGCGCCCACCACGGCAGCAGTCGCCACCGCACGCGCGGCGACCCGCGCCCGACGCGGTGCGCGTCCGGCGGCCG
>NZ_SDPL01000141.1 GCF_004135055.1 Agromyces binzhouensis
CCCCGGCCGGCGCCTCCTCCGGTGCGGCGACGGGCACGGGTGCGACGCGCGCGGTCCAGGCCGCGGCGTCGCGCGACATCGTCCAGGGCTCGGTGCGGCGCAGGCCGTGGCATCCGAGCACGACCTTCGCGACGCCGTCGGCCAGGTCGCGCGACGACGGCGGGTTGATGCGGTCGAGCTCGTCGAGGCTGAACGCGTCGACCGCGATCGGCTCGATGCCTCCCGCCGTGTACAGCAGCAGGTCCCACGACTCGACGTCGTCGGTCACGACGACCCGGCGCAACTCCACCCGCCCCGCGTGCTGCACCTCGTCGTCGGTCAGGCTTCCGAATGGCTTCGTCATCGTGCACCCCTGATCCCAGCCAACCGCAGCGGGGGGCGGCCGTGCGACAGGTGCGGGGGCGAGTCGCGCACCGCGTATCGTCGTCCCGTGACGCACGAGACCGACCCGGTGCCCGTCGGGGCCGCCGACGGCGCATCCCCGGCCCGCCGTCGAGTCGCCGGAGCCGCGACGCAGCTCGGCACGGAGGTGTCGATCAACTTCGGCTCGTCGCTCGCCGGACTCGTCATCCCCGTCGTCGGCGCGTTCGTCGTCGTCGCGGTCCGCCAGCTGGTCATGGCCGCCGCGGTGCTCCCGTTCTACCGTCCGAGGCGCGCGAGCCTCACCTGGCGTCGGCTTCGCCCGGCGATCGCCCTCGGCGTCGTGCTGGCCGTCATGAACGTCTCGTTCTACGTCTCCATCGACCTGCTCGGACTCGGCATCGCCGCGACGATCGAGTTCCTGGGGCCGCTCGCGATCGCGCTGTTCGCCTCGCGTCGCCTGCTCGACGTCGGGTGCGCGATCGCCGCCGGTGCGGGCGTCGTGCTGCTGATCGCCCCGGGCATCGGGGCGGATGCCGCGGGCGGGCCGTCGTCGGCGGGTGCGGGCGTCGACCCCGTCGGCGTGCTGTTCGCGCTCACCGCAGCCGCCAGCTGGGCCGCCTACATCCTGCTCACGCGCCGCGTGGCGACCCGCCTTCCGGGGCTCGAGGGCCTCACGGTCGCGAGCCTCGTCAGCCTCGTGCTGCTGCTGCCCGTGGCGATCTGGACGTTCGACGCGGCCGTCGTCGACTGGCGCGTGGCCGGGCTGCTCCTCGGCGTCGGCGTGCTCAGCTCGGCGCTGCCGTACAGCCTGGACACCTACATCCTCCGGCGCATCACGCCGCGCCTCTACGCGATCATCACGAGCTTCGGCCCGGTGATCGCGGCGGTCTTCGGCGTGCTGGTCCTCGGGGAGTCGTTCACGCCCGTCGAGGCGATCGCGATCGTCGTCGTGTGCGGTGCCGCCGCACTGGCGCTCGCCACCCAGCGGGATCGCCCGGTCAGCGACCTCGAGGCCACCGCCCAGACGATCCCCTGAGCCGGCGGGACGAGCGGCCCGTGCGCGGGTGCGCCGGGCGTCGTAGCGTGGGGAGCGGGTGCGGCACGGAGCCGTCCGCGACGTCGAGGAGGACGCGATGGCCGTGATCGGGTGGATCGGGCTCGGGCACATGGGCGGGCCGATGGCCGCCCACCTCGTCGAGGCGGGACACGAGGTCGTGGGCTTCGACGTCGACGCGGGCATGGCCGAGCGCGCGGCGGGCACGGGCGTGCGGGTGGTGCCGGATGCCGCGGCGGCGGCGCGCGATGCGGACGCGGTGTTCACGTCGCTGCCGAGGTCCGAGCACTCGCGCGACGTGCTCATCGGGGGAGCGGGCGGCCGCGTCGGCGTCTTCGACGTCGTGCGGCCCGACGCCCTCGTGCTCGACACGTCGACGGTGGACGTCGCCACGTCGCGCGCGTGCCACGACGCGGCGGAGGCCCGCGGCATCCGCTTCGTCGATGCACCCGTCTCGGGCGGGATCGCCGGGGCGCAGGCCGGAACGCTGACGTTCATGCTCGGCGGCGAGGAGGCCGCGACCGGTGACGCGGCCGGGCTCGTGACGCCCATGGCCGGGCACGTGTTCGTCGTCGGCGGGCCGACGGCCGGCATCGCCGCGAAGCTCGCGAACAACCTCATGCTCTTCATCACGCTGCAGGCCTCGTCGGAGGGCGCGCGGCTCGCGGAGGCGCTCGGGCTCGACCCGACGGTGTTCCACGACATCGCGACCGTGTCGTCGGGCGACTCGTGGCCGCTGCGCACCTGGTACCCGGTGCCCGGCGTCGTGCCGACGAGCCCGGCGAACCGCAACTTCGACGCGACGTTCACCACGCGCCTGGCCGAGAAGGACCTGTCGTACGCGCTCGAGGCCGGCGAGGCCGCCGGGCTCGACCTGGCCGCGGGCCGGCTCGCCATGGAGCGGTTCAGCCGCCTCATCGAGGAGGGCTACGGCGACCTGGACTGCAGCCTGGTCGTCAAGTACGTCGGCCGCGACGGCCGCACGCCCGGATTCGATCCGGACGCGTAGGTCGGCGGGCCCGCGAGGCGCGAGCTCGCGGCATCCGTTCACCTCGACCTCGGTACCCTCGAAGGGGCGAGGCGAGGAGGTGCGGATGGGCGGATTCCCGTGGCCGTGGCGTCGACGCGGCCGGGTCAAGATGGCGCCGTTCGACCGCTCGCGGCTGCCCGAGGCGCGCCTCGCATCGTTCGACGAGATGCTCGAGGAGGGCATGCTCATGGCCGAGTCGGCCGGGCGGATGGCGCTGAAGAACCGCCTCATCGTGCACGCGCTCCGCACCGACGAGCCGTTCTCCGACGAGCACGCCGCAGCCGAGGCGCGAGCGGTGCTCTACGAACTGGTGCAGGAGGCCGACGAGGCCGCGGAGCACGTCGCCGACGAGCGCGCCGTCGCCGGCAAGCGCGAGGGCCGCTCGCAGCACCAGCACGACTACCACCGCGACGACCTCCTGAACCTCCGCCGCCGCGAGAAGGTCTACGCCTCGGTCGCGAAGGAGCTCTGGACCAAGCGGTCCGACGACGCCTACGTCGCGCACTTCGTCGAGCGCGCCCGCGACGACGCCTGGCAGGAGCTCGGCTCCGCGATCGAGCAGGAACTCGACCGGCGCTGGCCGCGCTACGACGAGGAGCCCGACTACGCGGAGCACCGCGCCGAGCGCATGTCCGACGTGGGCGGCGACCTCATGCGCGACCTCGCGCGGCTCGAGGCGCAGCGCGCCGTCGAGTCGATCCCCGAGTACTGACGCGCCCCCGCGGCATCCGTCGCCCGGGCCGCCCGGCCCGGCACACTGGGCGCATGACCCGTCACTGGACCCCGCTCGCCGTCGTGTACCTCGTGGCCGCCATCGCGGGCCTCGTCGGCACCTGGACGTACAACGCGATCGCGATCGCCGAGCGGAACGACTTCATCGGCGACCTCGTCTCGAGCGGCCCGGCGGTGTCGTCGATCACGACCGACCTGCTCGTGGTCGCGGTGGCGGGCAGCATCCTGATCGTCGCCGAGTCGCGCCGACTCGGGATGCGCTTCGCATGGGCGTACATCGTCGGGTCGGCGCTGACGGCGTTCGCGTTCACGTTCCCGCTCTGGCTCTCGATGCGCGAACGGCGGCTGGCGTCGATGCGGGAGGCGGCGAGTGATGTCGACGTCTGAAGCCGACCCGAGCGAGCACCACCGTCGTCGATTTCGGCGGGTGCGCGGGGCCGTGCACCCGCACCGACCGACGACAACCGCGAATGGCGGATGGCACCGGACGATCCCGCCGCGAGTCAGTCGCGGGCGACGTCAGCGGGGGCCGGCGCAACGAGCGCCTCGACGTCGTGGCGGACGCGCTCCCGCATGTCGACGCCCCGGAGCGACGGTCGCAGCCCCGTCGGCGCCTGCAGCCAGGCGGCCACGGCCCCGGTGACCCCGACGAGGAGCTCGGCGGGCGACTCGCCGGCCGGCAGCCCACCGGCCTGCTGCACCCGCCGGATCGCGTCGAGCTTCTCGCCGTAGAGTTCCAGCTCGCGCGCCGTGGCCTCGCGTGCCTCGAGCGTGCGACGCGCCTGGAACCGGACGACCTCCGGGTTGCCGACGGCATAGTCGAAGAGTGCGACTGCGTAGGCGGGCAGGTCGTCGGGCTCGAAGGGCACCTCGGCGTGCACGCGCTCGATGACCTCGTCGACGACCGCGTCGTACAGGCCCTCCTTGCTGCCGAAGTAGGCGTAGATCATGCGCTGGTTGGCTCCGGCCGCCTCGGAGATCCCGGCGATGCGAGCACCGGCGAACCCGCCCTCGGCGAACTCGGTGAGCGCCGCGGCGAGGATGCGGCGACGGGTCTGAGCGGCATCCCTGACCACGGTTCGTCCCCCTTCGTTCCCGCCGGCCCATGCTTCGTGCGCCGGACCGATCGGGGTGTCGCTGAGAAGTAAGTAAGTAGTTGTTGACATCGTACCGCACCCTCGCGTAGCGTGAGTAAGCAACCAGTTACTTACATGGAGGATCCATCATGGTCAAGACCGCACTCGTCACCGGCGCCTCGTCGGGCATGGGCCGTGAGATCGCCCTCAAGCTCGCGGCCGACGGGTACACGGTGTACGGCGCGGCCCGCCGCGTCGACCGCATGCGCGACCTCGAGTCATCCGGCATCCGCATCATCGGCATGGACGTCACCGTGGACGACCAGGTCGTCGCGGCGGTCGACCGCGTGATCGCAGAGACCGGCCGCATCGACGTGCTCGTGAACAACGCGGGCTTCGGGCTCTACGGCGCCGTCGAAGACACGTCGATGGACGACGTGCGCTACCAGTTCGACGTCAACTTCTTCGGCGTCGCCCGGCTCACCCAGCTCGTGCTGCCGCACATGCGCGCGCAGGAGTCGGGTCGCATCGTGAACATCTCGTCCGTCGGCGGCGAGATCTACACGCCCCTCGGCGCGTACTACCACGCGACCAAGCACGCGCTCGAGGCATGGTCCGACGCGCTGCGCTACGAGGTCGCCCGATTCGGGATCGACGTGATCATCGTCCAGCCCGGGCTCATCGACACCGAGTGGTCGGGCATCATGGCCGGCACGCTCCTCGAACGGAGCGGTCGCGGCGCGTACGCGCCGTTGGCGCAGGCGGTCGTCGCGCGGAGCGGGGGCGAACTCGGGAGCTCCTCGCCCACGGTGATCTCCGACGCCGTCTCACGGGCCGTGTCGGTGCGTCGACCGCGCACCCGCTACGCCGTCGGCCGCATGGCCAAGCCGCTCATCGCGGCCCGCCGCGTCCTCTCCGACCGTGGATTCGACCGGCTGCTCGCGGCCGCGGCGCGCTGACGTCCGCTGGGGATAGCGTTGCTCGCATGACCGATGCAGCTTCGGATGGCCCCGCCGCTCCGTGGGACGCGGGGATCTGGACCCGCGACCCCATCGACATCCGAACGGACGGCGACGGGATCGTCGTCGTGGCGGCCGAGGGCAGCGACTTCTGGCGGACGACCCAGTACGGCTTCGTGCACGACGACGGCCACGCGCTGCTCGGTCCGTGGCCGGCGGATGCCGCGGTCGAGGTCACCGTCGACACGTCGACGCTCACCGGCCTGTACGACCAGGCCGGCCTCTTCCTCCGCGGTGGCGACGAGCTCTGGATCAAGGCGGGCCTCGAGGTGAACGACGACGTCCTCCACGTCGGTGCGGTCGTCACGAATCGGGTTTCCGACTGGTCGCTCGCCCCGGTTCCCGAGTGGGCGGGCGAGATCGTGACCGTGCGGGCGAGCCGCTCCGGCGTCGACGGCGATGCGGTGACGCTGCGGGCGCGCGCGGGCGACGGGCCGTGGCGCACCATCCGGGTGGCCCCGTTCGATGCGAATGCCGCGACCGCCGGACCGATGGTGTGCGCGCCGACCCGCGCCGGCCTCGAGGTGCGCTTCACGGGGTGGGCGTTCGTGCCGGCCGACGTCGACCTGCACGAGGATCCGCCGGTCGGCTGAGCCGCGCCTCGCAGCGTCGCCCTACGGCGTGATGTGGTGGCTCGCGACGAACACGTCGCCGGGGTCGAACTGGCGCTTGATCGCGCGCAGGCGCGCGAGCGTCTCGGGCGGGAAGATCTCGGTCACGATGTCGGCCCCGAACTCGGGCGTGAAGTTCGAGTAGCGGCCGTTCGTGAAGGCCATCGCGGCGTCGATGCCGTCGTGTGCCGCGGCGACCGTCTCGGGGGCCGCGTCAGCCGGAACCAGCCGGTTCACTGCGAAGAGCGCCTGCCCGTCGCGCTGGGCGACGGCCGTGGCATCCGTCGGCACCCGCGAGAACGCCCCACCGAGCGCGCGGAGCAGCAGCATCGTGTGGATCTCGTGGTCGAGCGTCGCGGCGAACGCATCGAGCGCGGCGTCGGAGAGGTCGGGCACGAAGCCGTTGCCGCCGACGAGCTCGAACGGCGGCTCGCCGGGCGGGGCGTCCTCGAGCAGGTCGCCGTAGCCCACCGGTGCCAGCGAGACGTGCGTGACCGACGGCAACGAGAGCAGGGGCTGGAGCAGGTGCCGGAGCTCCTCCTCGGAGCCCTGCAGCGCGACCACGAGCTGCGGACCGGCGGGCATCTCGGGCATGAGCGGCGGCATGACCATGAGCGTCGAGTTGAGCTCGTCGGGGCCGTCGCGCATGACGTCGCGCCAGGCTCCGAGCACCGCGCGCGCGTCGGACTGGTCGAACATCACCCGACCGCCGACGAGGCCCTCGACGTGCGCCGCCTGGTAGGTGAACCGCGTCGCGACGCCGAAGTTGCCGCCGCCGCCGCGCACCGCCCAGAAGAGGTCGGGGTGCGACTCGGCGTCGACTTCGAGCACCTCGCCCGCGGCGGTCACGAACTCGACCCGGCGGAGGACGTCGATCGTCAGCCCGTGCGTGCGGACCAGCCATCCGATGCCGCCGCCGAGCGTGAGCCCGCCGACGCCGACGTCGCGCGTGTCGCCTGAGGTGACGCCGAGGCCGTGGGGTGCGAGCGTCGCAGCGACGTCGCCCCAGTGGGCGCCTGCGCCCACGTGGACGAGCCCGTCGCCCGCGACCTCGATCGAGGAGAGCGCGGAGAGGTCGATCATGACGCCGCCCGCCGCGGCAGGCGGGGACCCGTGCCCGCCCGAGCGGACGGTCAGGGGGACGCCTGCCGCCACGGCGGAGCGCACGGCCTCGGCGACCTCGG
>NZ_SDPL01000142.1 GCF_004135055.1 Agromyces binzhouensis
CGGGCCGGACGCCTCGGATGCGTCGCGGGACCCGGCCGCCCGGACGGTGGCCGGGGTCGCGCCCCCGGGTCCCGTCCCGCCTGCCGCCGCCTCGCCGTCGTCCGAATGCTCGGTCGCCCAATCCCGCCCGACGATGAGGGAGAGGTCGTGGCTGATGGCGGTGCGCAGCCGCTCGTCGACGGGCCCCGAACCGGATGCGGCGATCGCGACGAGGTGGCTGAGGGCGGTGTCGTGGAGTCGTGCGATGGCGCGGAGCTCGTAGTCGTGGCGGATGACGAGTTCACGGGTCTGCTGGCTGGCTCGATGCAACGCCGTCTCGCGTCGGGCGTCGCTGCGGGTCAGCGCATCGAAGACCCGCGTGATCACCACGATGCCGAGTGCGGCGGCGGCCGCGGCGTTGGGCGCCCAGGTGGCGCCTGCCGCCGTGGCACCGAGGAAGGCCGCCGCCTCGCCGAGTCCCCAGCCGAGCGTCGCCCAGGTGATCGCGATCCGAGAGCCGATCCCGGCACCGCCGACGAGGAGGAGCGCGGTCCGGGGCATGGCGAGCAGCGCGTTGTTCGTCGTCTCGAAGCCGTTGCCCGGCGCCATCACGAGCACGGTCAGCCCGTACACGACGGCGGTGCCTCCCAGCAGGTACGCGACGGTGAGGGTGACGTTCGGGTGGAACGCCACGAGCGCGAACAGCGTGGCCTGCAGGCCGATCAGCGCGGAGGCCGCGACCGCCGCCTGCTGGTTCGGACCGAACTCGCCGACGGGCTCCAGGAGGATCGACGCGACCGCGATGACCATGGCCGATGCGAGGCACACCGCACCCGCAGCATGCCCGGCGCTCGCGAGCGCCCGACTCAGGGACGCCTTCGCGAGGTGCTCGGGCAGGCCCAGGGTCATGGTTGCTCCGATCCGGCCGTCGGGGGGAAACGGCACTGGCCGGATTATCGCAGTTCGGCGGCCGATCGACCCACTCTGCGACGTCGCGATGTCAGAACAGCATCGCGGGCGCCGCGCCCTCGAGCGCCGGGGGCGGCGAGGAACGATCGGCGACGCGTGACCGCACGCCACCGGTCACGACGTCCTCCCGCCCGCGATCGAGGCGATGCGCCCGCAGCAGCGGCGACAGCCGTGCGGCGAGCCACGTTCGATACTCCTTCGGCGCGTATGCGGCCGCGCCCGGGAACATCGCGCGGTACTTCGGCACGAGCTCCGGGTGCTCCCGCGAGAGCCAGTCGAAGAACCAGGGCTTGACCGACCCGCGCAGGTGGAGCGCCGAGAACACCACGCTCGTCGCGCCGGCCGCCTTGACCCGGCCGAGCGCGTCATCGAGGTGCGCCCGGGTGTCGGTCAGGTACGGCAGGATCGGCATCAGGAAGACCGTGCAGTCGAAGCCCGCCTCGCGGACCGCGGTGACGCAGGCGAGTCGGGCCGTGGTGCTCGGGGTCCCCGGTTCGATCGAGCGCTGCAGTTCGTCGTCGTACACCGCGATCGACATCGCGAGGTCGACCGGCACGTGCTCGCTCGCGCTCTTCAGCAGGGGGAGGTCGCGACGGAGCAGCGTGCCCTTGGTGAGCACGCTGAAGGGCGTGCCGCTGCCTGCGAGCGCCTCGATGATCCCGGGCATGAGGGCGTACCGGCCTTCGGCGCGCTGATACGGGTCGGTGTTCGTGCCGAGCGCCACGGGGTCGTGCCGCCATGACGGCCGAGCGAGCTCACGACGGAGCACGTCGGCGACGTTCACCTTCACGATGAGCTGCCGGTCGAAGTCGTCGCCGGGGTCGAGGTCGAGGTACTGGTGCGTCGGCCGCGCGAAGCAGTAGACGCAGGCGTGGCTGCACCCCCGGTACGGATTGATGGTCCATCCGAACGGCACGTACGACTGGCCCGGCACGCGGTTGAGCGCCGACTTGGCGAGCACCTCGTGGAACGTCAGGCCCGCGAACTCGGGCGTCCGGACGGAACGCACGAGGTTGCTCAATCGAGCCAGGCCGGGCAGCGTCCCCTGCTGCTCGACGTCGAGTTCCTGGCCGTTCCATCGCATGCGCTCATTCGAACATACGTTCGATCGCTCCGCAAGCCGGCGCGCGCACCGGCGACACCTCGGCGCAACATCCCCGGGCTACGCTGTGTCGATGTCCCGGACGCCGAATCCCGACCGTGGCCCGGCACCCGCGACATCATCCACCGGCCCCGGCCCTCGCGCTCTCGCATGGCGACGCGTGGTCCTCGCGATCGTCGGCCTCGCGTACGGCATCGGCCTGTGGACCGTCCTCTTCTGGCCCGTGCACGTGGACGGCGAGGGCGGCCTCATCAGGGTCGACGGGATCATCGACCTCCTCGGGCGGATGGGCATGCCCGCCGGGATCCGCTACCCGCTCGTGCAGTCCGGGCTGAACGCGGTCCTCTTCCTCCCGTTCGGCGCGCTCTGGGCCGCGTGGTTCCGGCGTCAACGGCTGCACCTGGTGATCTCCGCGACGGCGCTGGCCGCCGCTGCGAGCCTCGCCGCGGAGATCGCACAGGGCCGCTACCTCCCCGAGCGCACGTTCGACCTGCGCGACGTCGTCGCGAACGGGGTCGGCGCGGGCATCGGCGCCCTCATCGTCGTCCTCGCGGCGCGGCGCCCGCCACCACGCGATCCGGGTCCGTGACGACGGATGCCTCGAGCGCCAGCTCCTCCCCCGCCCATCGGCGCCGGAGCCAGCGGTCGTGGCTGGCGACGATCACCGCTCCGGGGAATCCGCCGAGCGCGTCCTCGAGCTCGCCGGCGAGGGCCAGCGAGAGGTGGTTGGTCAGCTCGTCGAGCAGGAACACGTGCGGGGGCGCGGCGATGACGAGCGCGAGCGCGAGCCGCCGCTGCTGTCCGACCGAGAGCCGCCCGACGGCGCGATCGAGGTCGCGCGACGCGACGAGTCCGAGACCGGCGAGTGGCACGCGCTCGGCGCGCCGCTCCCCCAGCGCCCGCTCGTAGATGGCGCGCGGCGTGGCATCCGGGTCTGCGAAGCGCACGTCCTGCTCGAGCAGGCCGACCCGCAGGCCCCGTCGACGACGCACGGTGCCCCGGTCCGGAGCGAGCCTGCCGGCCAGCACCGAGAGGAGCGTCGACTTGCCTGCTCCGTTCGCGCCCGTCACCAGCAGCCTGGTCGTCGACGCGATCCGCAGCGCCCCGAGGTCGAGGCGGCCGGCGACGGCGAGGTCGGCGACGTGCAGGAGGAGACCCGAGTCGTCCGACGGCGCGTGCGCACCGCCCGGGATGCCCGCGAACGCCATCGGCGCAGGCGGGCGGGCGACCTGCGTCCGCTCGAGCTCGTCCAACCGGGCCTCGGCGTTGCGGACCCGCCTCGACACGGCGGCCTCGACGTTCCCGCGCTTGAAGTGCTTCAGGAACTTGTCGTTGTCGGTCGGGCCGCGGCCGTGCGCGACCTGGCGGGCCGTCTCCGCGACCGAGCGGCGCAGCCGCCTCAGCTCGCCCTGCTCGTCGTCGTACTGCCGACGCCAGCGTGCGCGTTCGTCGTCGCGGCGGCCGAGGTAGTCGCTGAACGACCCCCCGAACACCGTGCCGACGGATGCCGCGAGCGCCGCTTCGCCTCCGTTCTCGCCCGATGTGCGGCCGGCCGATCGCGCGAGCGCGGTCGCGCCCGAACGACCGGGATCCAGGTCGAGGAGCCCCGTCGCGACGCGGTCGAGGAATTCACGGTCGTGGCTCGCGAACGCGACCGGCCCGCGCCAGCCGCGAAGTCGCTCCTCGAGGAAGGCCGCGGCGTCGTCGTCGAGGTGGTTGGTCGGCTCGTCGAGCAGGAGGGCCTCCGGCGATGCGAGCAGGAGGGCGGCGAGCGCGAACCTGCTGCGCTGCCCCCCGGAGAGCTCGTCGACGCGTCGATCTCGTCCGAGCCCCGACAGGCCGAGACCGTCGAGGAGTTCGTCGCACCGACGGTCGAGCGACCAGACATCGGCGAGTTCGGCGGCTTCGAGCGCCCGTGCATACCGTTCGGCCGGGTCGTCGTGCGACCCGGCCGGGTCCGAGGCGTCGGCCCCGAGCGCGGCGGCGGCGGCGTCGAGTTCACGCTCGATCGCACGCACCTCCTCGACGGCCGACTCGAGCACGTCGTGGACGCGGTCGCCCGGCGCGAACGGCGGCTCCTGGAGGAGCAGCCCGGTGCGCGTGGGGCGCACGAGGCGCCCCTGCACGGCGGCACCCCTGAGGGAGGCACCGGCGACGAGCCGCAGCAGCGTCGACTTCCCCGCGCCGTTCTCGCCGATGAGCCCGAGACGGTGCCCGGGCGCGACGGCGAAGCCGAGGTCGGCGAACACGCGGCGATCTCCGTAGGCGACCGAGAGCCCGTCGACGCGGAGGTGGGAGGAATGGGAGTGGATGACCGGCATGTGGAAGGGATCCCTTCGCGAGATGCCCCCGGGCCGTCGAACGGCGCCCGCGCGCTTCGGCGAGCACGGACGACGCGTCGACCGAGCGGTCGGCGCGCGAGGGCGACGACACGACGGCCCGGGAGCGGGTGATGGATCCCGCCGGGCGTGTGCCGTCGTCGAGGCGAGCGCGAACACGGTCGCGATCAGTGCAGGAGCGCACACCCCGGTGTCGACGGCGCCTCGGGCGCGGGACGGTGGGATGTACTCACTTCATAGCGCCGTCGAGAGTAGCAGACGGCGAGACGCCTGTGAAGAGCGGATGCCGCGGCGTCCGCCCCTCGCGTTCAGGCGCTGATATCGAGCGCGGCCGCGGTCCGCGCGAGCGAGGCCGCCGCAACCTCCGGGTCGTCGGAGAGGGTCGTGCCGTACGACGGGATCATCTCGCGGATCTTCGGCTCCCATTCGGCCATGCGGTCGGGGAAGCACTTCTGCATGACCTCGAGCATGATCGGGACGGCGGTGGACGCGCCCGGCGAGGCGCCGAGGAGGCCGGCGATCGAGCCGTCCGCCCCGGAGATCACCTCGGTGCCGAACTGCAGCACGCCGCCCTTCTCCGGGTCCTTCTTCATGACCTGGACGCGCTGCCCGGCCGTGATGAGCTCCCAGTCCTCCGACTTCGCCGTCGGCATGAACTCGCGCAGCGCCTTCATCTTGGCCTCGCGCGAGGCGAGCAGCTCGGAGACGAGGTACCGCACGAGGTCGAAGTTGCGCAGGCCCACCTGCAGCATCGGGATGATGTTGTGCAGGCGGATCGAGAAGGGCAGGTCGAACCAGGTGCTCGTCTTCAGGAACTTCGGGGTGAAGCCCGCGTACGGCCCGAAGAGCAGCGACGTCTCGCCGTCGACGACGCGCGTGTCGAGGTGCGGCACCGACATCGGCGGGGCGCCGACCGCGGCCTTGCCGTAGACCTTCGCCTGGTGCTGGGCGACGACCTTGGGGTTCGTGGTGCGCAGGAACTGACCGGAGATCGGGAAGCCGCCGTAGCCCCTGATCTCGGGAATGCCGGAGTGCTGCAGGAGCGACAGCGCCCCGCCGCCGGCGCCGACGAAGACGAATCGCGCGCGCACGGTCTCGGGGGTGTTGCCGACGAGGTTCCGGATGCGCAGCTTCCAGGTGCCGTCCTTCTGGCGCTTCAGCCACGTGACCTGGTGGTCGGTGCGGATCTCGGCTCCGCGCGACTCGATGTCGCGGAGCATCTGGACCGTGAGCGCGCCGTAGTCGACGTCGGTGCCCGACTCGATGCGGGTCGCGGCGATCTTCGCCTTCGGGTTGCGCTTCTTGGCCAGGAGGGGCGCCCACTGGGCGATCGTGTCGAGGTCCTCCGAGTACTCCATGCCGGCGAACAGCGGCTCGCCCTCGAGCGCGTCGACGCGCTTCTTCAGGTACTCGATGTTGGACTTGCCGCGCACGAAGGTCATGTGCGGCGTGGAGTTGATGAAGCTGTTCGGCTCGGAGAGCGCGCCCGACTCGACGAGGTGCGCCCAGTACTGGCGGCTGACCTGGAACTGCTCGTTGATCGACACGGCCTTCGCGGCGCTCACGCTGCCGTCCGCCGCTTCGGGCATGTAGTTCAGCTCGCAGAGCGCGGCGTGACCCGTGCCCGCGTTGTTCCACGGGTTCGAGGACTCCTGGGCGACGCGACCGAGGCGCTCGTAGAGGCGGATGCTCCAGTCGGGCTGCAGCCTCGAGATCAGGGAGCCGAGCGTGGCGCTCATGATGCCCCCGCCGATCAGGACGACGTCGACGCTTTCCTCGGAATTCACGCGTTCCAGTGTATGGGCGCGCGGATGGACGCGATGACCAGCCAGTCTGCCGCGGATGTACGCCCTGACCAGCCCGGGTGCGCGCTCAGAGGGCCTGGATGCCGCCGGCGAGCAGCCCGACGCCGGCCGTGGCGAGACCGATCGTGAGCGAGAGCGCGCCCAACCAGAGCAGCAGGATGGCGCGGCCCGGCTTCCCGGGATCGCGCCCGAGCACCGACAGGAAGAACCCGGCCGGCATGAGGATCGCGGCGATCGGCACGCCGAGTCGGGCGATCCAGAGCCATCCGCCCTCGAGCGCCGCCGCCGGCAGCACGGCGAGGATCGCGACCGAGAGCACGATGAGGACGCCCGCGTGCGCGTGCCCCGCGCGGAAGAACGACTGCTGCAGCGGGTTGGCGGGCGCGAGGCCGCGCGAGACGCGGGTGAGGAACCATCCGCCGCTCTCGACCGTGACGAGTGCGAGCAGGAGCGCTCCGATGAGGATGGTGTCGATCGGCGACGGCATGGCGCGGCCCTCCGGGGTTCGATGTCATGATTGGATAGCGTGACTCTCCAATATTAGAGAGTCATGCTATCCAATGCAAGGAGCGGGCATGCGCATCTCGGGACTCGCCGACGCCTCGGGCGTCGCCGTCGCGACCATCAAGTTCTACCTGCGCGAGGGGCTGCTGCACCCCGGCGTCGCGACCTCGGCGACGCAGGCGACGTACGACGACTCGCACGTGCGCCGGCTGCGGCTGATCCGGGCGCTCACCGGGCCGGTCGGGCTCAGCGTGCAGCAGGCGCGGACCATCCTCACCCTCGTCGACGACCCCGGCGACGACCTCTACGCCTCGCTCGGCCGGGCGGTCGGCGCGCTCCCTCCGGCCACCGCGCCGGCGCCGG
>NZ_SDPL01000143.1 GCF_004135055.1 Agromyces binzhouensis
GAGCGCGGCGGCGGCGCGGCGGACCGGGCCGCGGACTGATGCGCCTGCCGCCGAAGTGGGTGCGCCGCGGCATCCTCGCGCCGCTCGTGATCGTGCTGGCCCTCGCCGTGGTCGCCCTCCTGCCGGCGTGGCTGACGATCGCGCTGATCGCGTCGATCTTCCTGGAGCCGAGGCTGCGGACCCCGCGGCTGCTCCTCATGGTCGCGATCTACCTGCTGTGGGATGCCGCGGCGATCGTCGTGCTGTTCGCGCTCTGGATCGCCTCCGGGTTCGGGTGGCGCATCCACTCGCACGGCTTCCAGCACGCGCACTACCGGTTCGTCGCGCGCATGCTCGGCGTGCTGTTCTGGAATGCGCACTGGGTGCTCCGCCTCGACATCGACGTGCGCGTGCCCGAGGGGTTCCACGACGACGACCAGCCGAGGGTCATCGCGAGCCGCCATGCGGGGCCCGGCGATTCGTTCATCCTCATCCACGCCGTCCTCAACTGGTTCGACCGGTCTCCGCGCATCGTGCTGAAGGACACCATGCAGTGGGATCCGGCCGTCGACGTGGTCCTCAACCGCCTGCCGAACCGCTTCATCGCGCCGCCGCCCGTCGCCGGCGAGGTGGGCAGGGCGGGCCGGCCGGGACCACGCTCCACGCCGGCCGTCCCGCTGACGGAGCGCATCGGCGAGCTCGCGAACGACATGGAGGAGCGCGACGCCCTCGTGATCTTCCCCGAGGGCGGCAACTTCACGCCGGAGCGCCGCGCGCGGGCCATCGACCGCTTGCGGGCGGCCGGTCTCACGTCGACGGCCGAGCGCGCCGCCCGACTCATGAACGTCATGGCGCCGCGGCCGGCGGGGCTGTTCGCCGCGCTCGACGCGGCGCCGCACGCCGACGTGTTCCTCGTCGCGCACACCGGCCTCGACCGCATCAGGACGGTCGCCGACGTCTGGCGCGAACTGCCGACCGACAAGACGATCACGATGCAGGTCTGGAACGTCCCGCGCGCCGACATCCCCGACGACCACGATGCGCGGACGGACTGGCTCATGGACCAGTGGGAGCGCATCGACGGGTGGATCGAGGCGCGTCGGTCCTGAACGCCGGGTGGGCCTTCGGCGCGACACGCCGCCGCTCGGGACCAACGGCTCCACCGCCGAGCACGCCGCTGGGAATAGCCTGAACGCGAGCGCGCCAGTAGGGGCGCGCCGGAAGGAGTCGCAATGTCCTCCCCGCAGTCCAACAGCATGTTCGCGGCGTTCGCGTTCGATTCGGCCGAACTCACGAAGTCGGCGGTGAACTCGATCCGCATCGCCCTCGGCGTGACGGGGGTCATCGCACTGATCATGGGCGTCTTCATCACGTTCTGGCCGAAGGACTCGGCCGTCGTCCTGACGGTGATGCTCGCGATCTACTTCCTGATCGCGGGGCTCGCATACGTCGGCATCGGCATCTTCTCGAGGTCGATCTCGGGCGGCGCCAGGGCCCTGGACATCATCCTCGGCGTCCTGTTCCTGTTCGGCGCGATCGTCATGTTCGCCAACCCGACCGAGAGCGCCGTCGTCATCGGCATCTTCGTCGGCATCCTCGTCGGCATCCTCTGGATCATCGAGGGCGTGGTCGCGCTCGCACAGTCCGGCAGCTCGTCATCGAAGGGCTGGAGCATCTTCTTCGGGCTCCTGAGCATCGTCGCGGGGATCGTGCTCCTCTTCTCGCCGCTCTGGGGCGTGGTCGTGCTGTTCGTCGTGACGGGCATCGCGCTCATCATCCTCGGCATCGTGCAGATCGTGCGCGCGTTCACGTTCGGGCGCGGAATGCAGCTGTCGTCGTGACGGGCTGATCCGATCAGACGCCGCGAGGGCGGGACCGGCCAGACCGGTCCCGCCCTCGTCGTGCGGCGTGCCTGCGCCGAGTGCGCCGGATCAGCCCTCGGGCGCGAACCCCGAGACGTCCCCCACGTAGCGGGTGTGCTCGGCCGGGATCGGCTCGACCGCGGCCGAGGCGACCTCGGCGGCGAACTCGGCGACGTTGTACAGCTTGCCCGCGTCCTCCTTGCGGGCGGCGATGGCGCCCGGGTTCGCACGCTCGAGCAGCGTGGCGGTGATCGTGCCCTCGATCATGTCGCCGGACACGACCACGAACTCGACGCCCCGCTCGTCGAACTCCGGCAGCTTCGCCCGCAGGGCGTCCTCGCCGGCGCGCTTGGAGAGGGCGACGGGCTCGTACTCCGGCATCGTCGGCGTCGTGCGGATGAAGTGCGCCTGGTGGCTCGTCACGAACACGATCCGGGCGCCCTCCGCGAGGTGCGGGAGCGCGTTGTCGACGACGTTCACCTGCGCGTCGCGGTTGAGCCGCATCGCGTAGTCCTCGCCCATGCCGCTCTCCATGCCGCCCGAGGCGTTGAGCACGAGCAGGTCGACGGGGCCGAGCTCGGCGACGGCGCGCTCGAACATGGCCTGCACCGACGCCGCATCCGTCAGGTCGGCGCCGACGGCGATCGCACGGCCGCCTGCCGCCGTGATCTCGTTCACGATCTTCTCGGCGCGCGGAGCCTTGCTGCGGTAGTTGATGACGACCGCCGCGCCGGCCTCGGCGAGGTAGCGTGCGGTGTCCGCGCCGATGCCGCGGGACGAGCCCGTGACGAGGGCGACGCGGCCGTCGAGCGATCCGGGGGCGAGCGGGTTGGTCACGTTGGGGCTCCTCGAGTGGTGCGGATGTCGCGGGCGCGCTGCGCGCCGCACCGAGACTACCAACTCCCCCATCGCCCCCTCATGCGCTGCTAGGTTGACAGACGGGGGCCTAAGGAGAGCGACTTGGATGTTCTGACTCAGTACGCGTGGATCGCCTGGCTGGTCCTGATCCTCGTGTTCGCCACGATCGAGGTCTTCACCCTCGAGATGACCTTCCTGATGCTCGCCCTCGGAAGCGTCGCCGGCCTGCTCTCGGGCCTCACCGGCATCCCCTGGTGGGCGCAGTTCATCGTGGCGGCGGTCGTCGCCGTCGCACTCATCCTGACGCTCCGGCCACCACTGCTGCGGATGCTCCGCCGAGGCGCCGACCCGGCGAGGAGCAACGTCGACGCGCTGATCGGCGCCTCCGGCACCGTGGTGCGCACGGTCGGGCCCGCGGGCGGCCAGGTCCGCCTCGAGAACGGGGACGTCTGGACGGCCCGGCTCTCACCGGTGACCGAGCAGGCGGATGTCGCCGTGGGCGAGCACGTGCTCGTCACGGGCATCGACGGGGCGACGGCGGTCGTCGTCCCCATGGAGAGGAGCACCCAGGCGTGAACGACGTCGGACCCATCATCGCCCTGATCGTCGTCGTCGCGATCGCGATCTTCGCGATCGTGGTGATCGCGAAGTCGATCCGCATCATCCCGCAGGCGTACGCGGGAGTCGTCGAGCGGCTCGGCAGGTACCACAAGACGCTCACGCCCGGCCTCAACATCCTCATCCCGTTCATCGACCGACTGCTCCCGCTCGTCGACATGCGCGAGCAGGTCGTCTCCTTCCCGCCGCAGCCGGTGATCACCGAGGACAATCTCGTCGTCTCGATCGACACCGTCGTCTACTTCCAGGTGACCGATGCGCGCGCGGCGACCTACGAGATCAACAACTACCTCGGCGCCGTCGAGCAGCTGACGACGACCACCCTGCGAAACGTCGTCGGCGGACTGAACCTCGAAGAGGCGCTCACGAGCCGCGACAACATCAACGGCCAGCTCCGCATCGTGCTCGACGAGGCGACGGGCAAGTGGGGCATCCGCGTGTCCCGCGTCGAGCTGAAGGCGATCGACCCGCCCCTCTCGATCCAGGACTCGATGGAGAAGCAGATGCGCGCCGAGCGCGATCGTCGCGCCGCGATCCTCACCGCCGAGGGCACCAAGCAGTCCGCGATCCTCGAGGCCGAGGGTTCCCGGCAGGCGGCCATCCTGAAGGCCGAGGGTGATGCGAAGGCCGCGGTCCTCCGAGCGCAGGGCGAGGCGGAGGCGATCCTCACGGTGTTCGACGCCATCCACAAGGGCGATCCCGACCCCAAGCTGCTGGGCTACCAGTACCTCCAGATGCTCCCGCAGCTCGCGGAGGGCGCGTCGAACAAGCTCTGGATCATCCCGAGCGAGCTCACCGAGGCGCTGAAGGGCATCGGGCACGCGTTCACGCCGAACGGCGCCGCCGATGCGACCGGCAGCACTGGTCCCGATGCGCCCCGTGGGACGTCGGGCCCGAGCTTCCCCGGCTGACCCGCGTGGCCGGCGGCTGGTTCGAGCCGCCCGCACCGCGCGTCCTCGCGCACCGCGGGCTCGCGCTCGAGGCCCCCGAGAACACCCTCGCCGCGTTCGAGGCCGCGGTGCGGGCCGGCGCGCAGTACCTCGAGACCGACATCCACCCGAGCGCCGATGGTGCGGCCGTGCTGGCGCACGACCCCACGCTGCGACGTGTCGCCGGTCGCCCCGAGTCGGTGTCCGACCTCTCGCTCGACGCACTCCGAGGAGTCGACCTCGGCGGCGGGCACGGATTCGCCACGCTCGACGAGCTGCTGCACGCGTTCCCCGAGGTGCGGCTCAACGTCGACGTGAAGACGGATGCCGCGGTCGCGCCGACGGTCGATGCGGTCCGTCGTGCCGGGGCCGCCGATCGGGTCCTGCTCACCGCATTCTCCGACGCGCGGCGGCGTCGGCTCGCCGACGCGGTTCCCGGATCGGTCACCTCGGCCGGTCGCACGTCCGTGCTCCGCGCGGTCGCGGCATCCCGCACGCGCAGTTCGGGCGCGATGCGTCGCGGCGTCGCGGGTGCTCGCGCCCTGCAGATCCCCGAGCGCGTCGGGCGGCTCCGGATCCTCTCCCCCGCGCTCATCGAGACGGCGCACGCCGCCGGCCTCGAGGTGCACGTGTGGACCGTGAACGACGAGGGCGACATGCGACGCCTGCTCGACCTCGGGGTCGACGGGCTCGTGACCGATCGAGCCGATCTCGCGCTGCGCGTCGTCTCGGGAATCTGAGCGTTCCCCGGCAAAACCTCAGCCTGCGGGAAGAAGATGCCCAGCTTGATCGTCTATACCTGATTGACGATCGAGAGGAGTACGCCATGGCGGACCGGAGCCTTCGAGGCATGCGTATCGGTGCCCAGAGCCTGCAGAGCGAGGACGGCGTGATCTTCGCCGACCGAGCCGACTACACGTACCGCTGCGAGACGTGCGGTCGTGACACCGTGATGACCTTCTCGACCGAGGCCGAGCTTCCCGAGGAGTGGGAGTGCCGTCACTGCGGCAACTCCGCCGTGCTCCTCGTCGACTCCAAGCCCGTCGAGATCGACCGCTCGGGCGAGAAGGTCGCCCGGACGCACTGGGACATGCTGCTCGAGCGCCGCACGCGTGCCGAGCTCGAGGAGATCCTCGAGGAGCGACTGCAGTACCTGCGGGCCCGTCGCGGCCAGCAGAAGATCGGCGCCTAGGCGTCCAGCGCACCCGCACGCCCGGCATCGGACCTCGTCCGGCGCCGGGCGTTTCGCTGCGCCGCGACCCCGGCCCACGCGAGGCCCGCGAGCGAGCCGAGTGCGAGCAGGAGCGGGACGACCCCGCCGAGCACGACCGACGGCGTGAGCCCGGTCCGGAGTTCGACGTCGGTCACCATCGCGCCGGCCTCGTATGCGGGCAGGGCGTCGATGGTGCGTCCGGCCGGGTCGATCACCTGGCTGGTGCCCACCGTGGAGATGTTCACGACCGAGCGGCCGGTCTCGATCGCCCGCAGGCGCGCGATCGCGAGCTGCTGCTGGTTCTCGTCGGTCCCGCGGAAGTCGGCGTTGTTCGTCTGGAGCATGTAGAGCTCCGCGCCGTCACGCGCACCCTCCCAGATCAGCTCGTCGTAGATGACGTCGAAGCAGATGGCCAGGCCGGTGACGGTGTCGTCGAGGTCGAAGACCGGCGGTTCGGTTCCCGGTGAGTACCCGCGCTGGATGAGGCCGGTGAGCTCGGGGACCAGCGCGTCGTAGAACCACCGGTCGGGGATGTACTCGCCGAAGGGCACCGGGTTGCGCTTGGCGAACCGGTCGACGGCACCCTCCCCCGCTTCCCAGAGCAGCGAGGTGTTGTAGAAGCGCTCGTCGCCCTCCTCGCCCTCGACGGTGACCGTGTTCAGGATGACGGGAGCGTCGAGCTCCTCGGACAGCCCATCGAAGATGCGCGCGACGGACGGGCTCCGCGTCGGGTCGATGTCGGATCCGCCCTCCGGCCAGAGCAGCACGTCGACGTCGTCGCCGAGCACCGCCTCGGTCGCGTCGAGCTGCGAGCGGAGCACGTCGCCCTGCTCGCGCGGGTCGAAGTAGCCCGCCGGTCCGTTGCCCTGGACGCTCGCGACGCGGAGGTCGCCGGTCGGCGTCGTCGGGAACGCCGGGATCGCGACGGCGATGGCGAGCACCACGACCACGGGGATGGCCGTGCGGAGGTCGCGCCATCCGCGCGCGCGCACCCACTCGATGACGCCGGCCGTCAGCGCGACCATCACGAATCCCAGGCCGGAGGATCCGATCCAGGAGACGACGGGTGCGAAGGGACTCTCGGACTGGCTGAGCGCGGCCCGGCCCCACGGGAAGCCGCTGTACGGGAAGGTGCCCGTCACGGTCTCCCGGAGGATCCAGAGGCCGGCCACGAGCGCCGGGAGCGCGATGAGCCGAAGCCAGCGAGATCGGCCCGCGAGGGGCACCCAGCGGTAGGCGAGCGTGATGAGCACCGCCCCGCCGGCCACGAAGAGCGATTCGAGGATCGACAGCGCCAGCCACGGGATCGGACCGAGGTAGAGCGAGGTCCAGGAGACGTGCGAGAGGTAGAACGCGAGGCCGAAGGCGAGACCGACATGGAACGACGAGAGCAGCGAACGCCCGACGAGCGGGACGAGCGCCATCGCGATCCCGACGAAGGCGAGCGGCCAGACGCTCGCGCCCGGGAAGCCGAGGTCGTAGACGAACCCGCCGAGCGCGGACACGATGAGGGCGGCCCACAGGGGCAGGATCGGGCGCGGGCCGCGATCGGCGCCGGCTGCGGCGTCCGCACCGCGGACCCCATCCGGCGCGACCGTCGCG
>NZ_SDPL01000144.1 GCF_004135055.1 Agromyces binzhouensis
CCGGCGCCCACCATGGTCGCGGTGCGCTGCACGGCCGACTGGGCGCCCGCGGCGCGGGCGAGCGGCGTGTGCGCGAGCGCCGCGAGCTCGGGCATGAGCACGGTCTTCGCGGTGTCGCCGGGCGGGTCGAGGAGGCCCCCGAGGAACACGAGCGCGAGGAGCAGCCCGAAGGAGAGCAGGCCCGCCGCGTCGAAGAGCGGAATCGCGAGCACGGTGACTCCGCTCGCGACATCCGCCGCGATGCTCGACGCACGGTATCCGAAGCGATCGACGAGCACGCCGCCCAGGGCGCCGCCGATCACGAGCGGCACGGTCGCGAAGATGCCCGCGACGCCGGCGGCGAGCGGCGATCCGGTCTGCTGCAGGACGATGAGCGGCACCGCGACGATCGCGATCGCGTTGCCGCCGAGCGAGAAGAGCTGGGCGGCGAAGAGCGCGACGAGCGGCAGTCGGCGGCGCGGCGCGCGGTCGACCGGGTCGAGCGGGGCGGATGACGCGCTCACGCGCCGGACCTCGGGAACACGTGGGTCATCCACCGCACGAGCCGCGTGCCCTCGGCCGGCTCGCGCCCGCGCGCCCACCACTTGTCGCGAACCGCGGCGAGGTCGGCGGAGAGCTCCCGGAACTCCTCGAGCGTGAGGTGCGCGGCCCCGTCCGACGAGTCCGACGGGGCGATCCACTCGGGCTCGAGCTGCGCCTCGGCGTCGAGTACGGCGAGCAGTTCGCGGTGGTAGCTCTCGAGCACGGTGCGGCGCAGGGCCTCGGATGCCGCGTGCCGCGCCGGATCGTCGAGGAACTCGACGGTGTCCCAGCTCGTCATCTCGTGCGCGGCGCGCCACCAGCGCTCGCGGCGGTCGCGGGCGAGCTCGGGCGCCTCCTCGACGAAGCCGTGCTTCGCGAGGGTCGACACGTGGTAGCTCACGGAGCCGGCGGACTCCCCCGTCTGCTCGGCGAGCATGCCGACGGTCGCGGGCCCGTCCATGCGCAGGATGCCGATGAGGCGCAGCCGCGTGGGGTGCGCCATCGCGCGCATGGGGCCTGGGTCGTGCAGGTGCACGCTCGAGTCTGCAGGCGGGCGTCCGGGGTCGGTCATGGGATCAGCCTAGATTCACAAGAGTCCTTGTACAAGAGTTCTTGTGTAATTCGTCGTGCGGATGCCAGGACGTGCGGCCCTGTCGCCTTCGGCGTCAGCCCGCGACGACCTCGACCGTCTGCCGGGCGATCTCGAGCTCCTCGTTCGTCGGCACGACGAGCACCGCGGTCCGGGACGCATCCGTCGAGATGCGCCGTGCCTCCCCCGAACGCTCGGCGTTGCGCGCGGCGTCGACCTCGACACCGAACCCCTCGAGCCCCGAGAGCGCCGTCACGCGCACGTCGGCCGAGTTCTCACCCACGCCGGCGGTGAAGACGATCGCGTCGACGCGGCCGAGCTGCGCCGCGTACGCGCCGACGTACGAGCGGATGCGATGCGCGTACACCTCGAGCGCGACACGCGCCCGCTCGTCGCCCGACGTCGCCGCCTCGGTCAGGTCGCGCATGTCGCCGTGGCCGCCGAGGCCGAGCATGCCGCTCCGCTTGTTGAGCAGGTCGTCGACCTCGTCGACCCCGAGCCCCGCGCGACGCTGCAGGTGCAGCACGACCGCCGGGTCGAGGTCGCCCGAGCGCGTGCCCATCGCGAGCCCCTCGAGCGGCGTCATGCCCATGCTCGTCTCGACCGAGCGCCCGCCGTCGACCGCGCACGCCGAGGCGCCGTTGCCGAGGTGCAGCACGATGAGCTTCAGTTCCTCGACGGGCCGACCCAGGAACGCCGCCGCGGCACGCGAGACGTACCGGTGCGACGTGCCGTGGAAGCCGTACCGGCGGATGCGGTGCCGCTCGGCCAGGTCGCGGTCGAGCGCGTAGAGGTACGCCTCGGGCGGCATCGTCTGGTGGAACGCGGTGTCGAAGACCGCGACGTGCGGCACCGACGGGAACGCGCGCTCGGCCGCGACGATGCCGGCGAGGTTCGCCGGGTTGTGCAGCGGCGCGAGCACCGAGAGCTCGTCGATGTTGATCCTCACGAGCTCGGTGATCACGGTCGGCTCGAAGAAGCGCGCACCGCCCTGCACGACGCGGTGCCCGACCGCGACCGGTGCATGCTCCTCGAGCGACGGGCCGTGCTCGGCGAAGGCCTGCAGCATCCACGCGAAGGCCGCGTGGTGGTCGGCGACCGACACCTCCTCACGGAAGGCGCCGCCCGCCGCGTCGGTGTGCGTGGCACGACCGTCGCCCGCGCCGATGCGTTCGACGAGGCCCGACGCGAGCGGCCCGCCCGCCGAGACGTCGACGAGCTGGTACTTCAGCGACGACGACCCGGAATTGACGACGAGGACGACGCGACCCGCGCCGGGGGCGTCGGCCGTGCCCGCGCCATCCGCCCCGCTCACGACGCCGCCTGGATCGCCGTGATCGCGACCGTGTTCACGATGTCCTGCACGAGTGCGCCGCGCGAGAGGTCGTTCACGGGCTTCCTGAGGCCCTGCAGCACCGGCCCGATCGCGACGGCGCCGGCCGAGCGCTGCACGGCCTTGTACGTGTTGTTGCCCGTGTTCAGGTCGGGGAAGACGAACACCGTCGCGCGCCCGGCGACCGACGAGCCCGGCAGCTTCGTGCGGGCCACCGCGGCGTCGGCGGCCGCGTCGTACTGGATCGGCCCCTCGACCGGGAGCTCGGGCGCGCGTTCGCGCACGAGCGCGGTCGCACGCCGCACCTTGTCGACGTCGGCCCCGGAACCCGACTCGCCCGTCGAGTACGACAGCATCGCCACGCGCGGCTCGATGCCGAACTGCTCCGCCGTCTGCGCCGACGAGATCGCGATGTCGGCCAGCTGCTCGGCGGTCGGGTCGGGCACGACCGCGCAGTCGCCGTAGACGAGCACGCGGTCGGCGAGCGCCATCAGGAACACGCTCGAGACGACCTGCACGCCCGGCCTGGTCTTGATGATCTCGAAGGCCGGGCGGATGGTGTGCGCCGTCGTGTGCATCGCCCCGGAGACCATGCCGTCGGCGAGGCCGAGCTCGACCATCATCGTGCCGAAGTACGAGACGTCCTGCACGGTGTCGCGCGCCTGCTCGAGCGTGACGCCCTTGTGCGCGCGGCGCCGCTGGTACTCGTCGGCGAACCGGTACACCAGCACGTGGTCGTGGTTCGAGAGTACGGTGGCCCGCGAGATGTCGAGGCCGAGGCCGATCGCACGCGAGCGGACCTCGATCTCCTCGCCGAGGATCGTGAGGTCGGCGACGTCGCGCGAGAGGAGCGTCGCCGCCGCGCGGAGGATGCGGTCGTCGTAGCCCTCGGGCAGCACGATGTGCTTGCGCGCGTCGCGCGCGCGGGCAAGCAGCCCGTACTCGAACATGAGCGGCGTGACGACGTCGGTGCGGGCCACGTCGAGCCGGTCGAGCAGTTCGACGCCGTCGACGTGCTTCTCGAAGAGGGCGAGCGCGGTGTCGCGCTTGCGCTGCGACTCGGCGGCGAGCTTGCCGCGGGTCTGCGTGATCGCGAGCGCGGTGTCGTAGCTGCTGAGCTCGGTGCGGATGATCGGCAGGCCCGACTTCAGGCCCTCGATCAGGCGCTCGACGGTCTCGGAGACGGGGAACCCGCCGTTCAGGACGATGCCCGCGATCGACGGGAACGTCGCCGAGGCGTGCGCCGTGAGCACGCCGAGCAGCACCTCGCTCCGGTCGCCCGGCACCACGACGACGGCGGCCTCGGTGAGCCAGGCGAGCACGTTCTCCATCGACATCGCGGCGACCACCACGCCGAGCGCCTCGCGCTCGAGCAGCTCGGGATCGCCGGCGTAGAGCTCTCCGCCGACCGCCCGCATGACCGAGCGCATCGAGGGCGCGACGAGGTACTGGTCCTCGGGGATGGCCCACACCGAGACGGATGCGTCGTGCCCGCCGGCCGCGCCCGACGCGGCCCGCACGGCGTCGACGATCGAGTCGAGTCGGTACGGGTCGGCCCGGTTCGCGACCACGCCGAGGAGCGAGGCGTGCTCGCGCTCGAGCTCCTCCACCGCGAGCTCCGTGATCTGGGCGAGCTCGTCGGGCGTCCTGGCATCCGTGTAGCCGAGCCGCTCGCTCGCGCCCCGCCCCTGCGTCACGCGGCCCCCGACGACGAGGAGCACCGGCGCACCGAGGTTCGCGGCGATGCGCGCGTTGAACGCCAGCTCGGTCGGGCTGCCGACATCCGTGTAGTCGGACCCGATCACGACGACGACGTCGCACCGCGCCTCGATGGCCTTGAACCGCCGGACGATCGTGGCGAGCGCGGCGTCGGGATCGCCGTGCACGTCCTCGTAGGTGACGCCGATCGCGTCGTCGTAGCCGAGTTCGATGACGCCGTCATGCGCGAGCAGCAGCTCGAGCACGTAGTCGCGCTCCTCGGTGGAGCGCGCGATCGGGCGGAAGACGCCCACGCGGGTCGCTCGCCGGCTCAGCGTGTCCAACGTCCCGAGCGCCACCGTCGACTTCCCGGTGTTCCCCTCGGCGGAGCAGATGTAGATGCTGTGCGCCACCCCGAAAGCCTATCGAGGCGGCTGCCGGGCACGCAGGCGATCCAAGGCCGGTTCCGGAACCCGAGCACCGTTCGCCTATGCTGTTCGGACCCGACCCGGCGTCTACCCCGACGACGCCGCCCACGCACAGGAACCACCAGTGAACCCCATCGCCCTCATCGGAGCGGGCCCATCCGGTCTCGCCGGTGCCCGCGCGCTCAGCCGCGCCGGCATCCCCTTCATCGGCTTCGAGGCCGGCCCCGACGTGGGCGGCCTCTGGAACATCGACAACCCGCGCTCGACGATGTACGAGTCCGCACACCTGATCTCGTCGCGGACCACGACCGAGTTCGCCGAGTTCCCGATGGACTCGACCGCGGACTACCCGGGGCATCGCGAACTGCACCGATACTTCCGCCGGTACGCCGACGCCTACGGCCTGCGCGAGCACTTCCGGTTCGACACCAGGGTCACCGCGGTCGAGCCGGTCGACGGCGATGCGACCGGGGCGAGCGGATGGCGCGTGACCGCCGAAGGCCCGGACGGCGCGACGACCACGACCGAGCACCCGGCCGTGGTCCTCGCCAACGGCACGCTCGCCGAGCCGAACGTCCCGGACTTCCGCGGCGAGTTCGCGGGCGAACTGATGCACACGAGCGCGTACAAGTCGCCCAAGGTGTTCGAGGGCAAGCGCGTGCTCATCATCGGCGCCGGCAACTCCGGCTGCGACATCGCGGTCGACGCCGTGCACCACGCGGCATCCGTCGACCTGTCGGTGCGTCGCGGCTACTACTTCGTGCCCCGCTACCTGTTCGGGCGCCCGAGCGACACCCTCAACCAGGGCCGGCCGCTGCCCGCGCGCATCAAGCAGTTCGTCGACACCCGCGTGCTGAAGGCGTTCACGGGCGACCCCGTGCGATTCGGCTTCCCGAAGCCCGACTACCGCATCTACGAGTCGCACCCGATCGTGAACACGCTGATCCTGAACCACCTCGGGCAGGGCGACCTGCGCGTGGTCGGCGACGTCGACCGGTTCGACGGCCAGGCGGTGCGCTTCGCCGACGGCAGCGCCGCGGACTACGACCTCGTGGTCCTCGCGACCGGCTACAAGCTGGACTACCCGTTCGTCGAGCGCGCCCACCTCAACTGGAGGTCGGCGGCGCCCGAGCTCTACCTCAACGTCTTCCCGCCGAGCTTCAACGGCCTGTTCGTGCTCGGCATGATCGAGGCCTCGGGCATCGGCTGGCAGGGCCGCTACGAGCAGGCCGAGCTCATCGCCGCGTACCTCGCCGCCGCGCGCGCCGAGCCGGATGCCGCGTCCCGCTTCCGCGACGCCGCCGCGAAGCCCTGGCCCGACCTCACGGGCGGGTACCGCTACCTCGGCCTCGATCGCATGTCGTACTACGTGAACAAGGACGCCTACCGGAGGACCGTGAAGCGGATGCTCCGGACCCTGCCGACGCCGGCGGCATCCGTCGCGCCCGCGGCCTCGGCCTCGGCCTCGGCCTCGGCCCAGGGTCCCGTGCACGAGGTCGAGCGCCGTTCCCCGAAGGCGGGCACGCGCGCATGAACATCGACGACGTCGTCCTCAACTTCGCGCCGGGCTCGATGATCGCCCTGAACGTCGTGCTCGGATTCATCATGTTCGGCATCGCGCTCGACACCTCGCCGTCGGACTTCCGCGCCGTGGCGCGGGCCCCGAAGGCGATGATCATCGCGCTGCTCGCGCAGATCGTGCTCCTCCCGGCCGTGACGTTCGGGCTCACGCTCCTGCTCGACGTGCAGGCCTCCGTCGCGCTCGGCATGCTGCTCGTCGCCGCATGCCCGCCCGGGAACATCTCGCAGGTGCTCACCTACCGCGCCCGCGGCAACGTCGCCCTCTCGGTGTCGATGACCGCGGTCGCGAACGTCGCCTACATCTTCGTGCTGCCGCTCAGCATCGCGTTCTGGGGCAGCATCCACCCGAAGGCGTCGGAACTCGTGCGCGCGGTGAGCCTCGACGGGTGGCGGATGCTGCTCGACATCTTCCTCATCATCGGCCTGCCGTTCATCGTCGGCTTCGTCATCCGCGCCGTGTGGCCGCGCTTCGCGGCCCGGGTGCAGCCGTACGCGCGCTGGATCAGCCTGCTCGCGCTCGTCGGCTTCATCGTCGCCGCGCTCGTGGGCAACTGGGCGATCTTCATGGCCTACATCGGCGTGGTCCTCCTCGCCGTGTTCCTCCACGACGCGATCGCGCTCGGGCTCGGCTACGCGAGCGCGCGCATCGGCGGCCTCGGCGTGCGCGACCGCAAGGCGATCACGTTCGAGGTCGGCATCCGCAACGCCGGCCTCGGCCTCGGCCTCGTGTTCTCGTTCTTCGGAGGGATCGGCGGCATGGCGATCGTCGCGGGCTGGTGGGGCATCTGGGACATCATCGCGGGGCTCGCGCTCGCCACGATCTGGGCGCGGCGCACGAAGCGGGCGGATGCCGCGGCCGACGCCGGTGCGGGCACCCCCGACGCGCCGGACGCCGCCTCCGGCTC
>NZ_SDPL01000145.1 GCF_004135055.1 Agromyces binzhouensis
CGCACGGCGGCGACGCGTCGGCGTCGAACGCGCCGGAGGGCGGCGCGGTGCTCGCGGTCACGCTCCCGCGAGCCGGCTGACGCGCCTGCGGGGTCGTTGCCGCTCCCGACTCCGCCTGCCATCATGGCGCGGGAGCGCACGTCCGAGCATCCACGGGGGAATGATGACGAACGCATCCGGACCGAACCCGCCCGACGACGGCCGAACCGAGGTGCTCGACGCGCCGGGTCCGGAGCCGGAGGGGCGGCCCGAGCAGCGCAACGGCCTCGGCGTCGGGGCGCTCGTCGTCGGCATCGTCGCGGCCGTCGTCGCCGTGCTGGCGTTCGCATGGGAGTGGGCCTGGATCGCGGCCGTCGTGCTCGCGGCGATCGGCCTCGTGCTCGGCATCGTGGGTCTCACGAAGGCGGACCGCCCGAAGGGCGTCGCGACCGCGGGCACGGTCGTCTCGGGTGCGGCCCTGGTGCTCGCGATCATCCTCGGCGTGCTCTACGGCACGGGTGCGCTCGGCACGGCCGCGCAGCCGACCGCCTCGCCGACGCCGTCCGCCTCGCCGTCGGCCACGCCGACCGAGACGCCGACGGCCAGCCCGACCGAGACGCCGACCGCGACGGTGCAGGAGTGGGCCGACCAGACCTGGGGCACGTTCACGAAGGTCGACGCGAGCGGCACGGGCGACGACGTCGTGGCGATCCCGGACGGGATCGCGGGCGGGATCGTGACGGCCACGTTCGACGGCGACGACGGAGCCGCGTTCACGCTGACCCTGCTCGACGCGTCGAACCAGCCCTCGGGCGATCCGCTCGTCGACGCGACCGACGACTACGAGGGCACGACCGCATGGGGCGTGGCGGATGCCTCGTCGGCGCGCAGCGTGCAGGTGACGGCGAGCGGCTCCTGGACGCTCTCGATCGAGCAGATGTCCGCGGCGTCCGAACTGCCGAACGCCGCGAACGGCGAGGACGACACCGTCTACCTGTACGGCGGGGGCGCGGCGACGCTCGCCGCGACCCACACCGGCGACGACGCCGAGGACCCGTTCGTCGTCGCCCAGCAGTCGCAGCAGGCGTTCGGCGGCGCGGCGCTCATCGACGTGACCGGTGCGTACGACGGCAGCGTTCCGCTGGCGGCCGGCCCCTCGGTCGTGGTCGTCCGCTCGACCGAGGACTGGACGCTCTCGGTCGGCTAGGCCGGATCCCGCGTGACGCCGGTGGCGCGCAGCGCGCGCCACTCGCGACGCAGCATGCCGTACGACGCCGTGTCCTGCCACTCGCCGTCGTTGTACTCCTCCTCGACGATGGTCGCCTCGCGCCGCATGCCGAGACGCTCGCACAGGCCGGCGGATGCCGCGTTGCGGGCGTCCAGGTGCGCGACCACGCGATGCGCGGCGAGCCGTCCGAAGGCGAGGTCGAGCAGCACGTCGGCGCCCTCGGTCGCGAGGCCGCGCCCGTGGAAGTCGGGGTGCACGACCCAGCCGATCTCGAGCCGCGCGTGCTGGGCGCTCGAGAGCCGGACCATCAGGTCGCCGATGACGCGTCCGTCGAGCACCATCGCGAGGAAGATCGCGTCGCCGTCGGCGACGAGGCGGCGCATGCCGGCTCGCGCCTCGGTGTGCTCGCGGGCCTCATCGCGTTCGCGCTCGGGCCAGGGGATGTAGCGGAGCACCTCGGGGAGGCGCTGGTACTCCCAGACGTCGTCGGCGTCGTACGCCGCGAGCGGCCGCAGCGTCATCCGCGCCGTCGTGAACGGCCGGTGCTCGACCTCGGCGACGTCGAACGGCAGGCGGAGGGACGGTGGGCCGGCGTCGGCCGCCTCGTCGGGCAGCGCGTGGAGGATCGTGGACATCGAACGGCAGCGTACCGCGCCTGCATGGGCGGATAATCGGGGGATGCCGAAGATCAGCGCACCGACCGTCGCGGAGCACCGCGCCGCGCAGCGGACGGCGCTGCTGCTCGCGACGCGCGAACTGCTCGAGGCCGAGGGGGTGGCGGCGGCGACGCCCGCTGCGGTGACGCGACGCGCGGGGCTCTCCCGGTCCTCGTTCTACGAGTACTTCGCGTCACGTGACGACCTGCTCGTCGCCGTCGCCCTGCAGGTCTTCGACGAGTGGAACGCGGAGATCGAGGACGCGCTCGATGCCGCGGAGCCCGGAATGGGCCGGTTGCGGGCCTACGTGGTCACCGCCCTGGCGATGACGGCCGACGGACACCATCGCATCGCGACCGTGCTCCGCGAGGCGGACCTGTCGCCGACGAGCCGCGACGACATGATGGCCGTCCACGACCGCCTGACCTCGCCCCTCGTCGGCGTGCTCGATGAGCTCGGCGTCGCGGACCCGCGGATGGTCGGCGCCTTCGTGCAGGGAGCCCTCGCGTCGGCGATGCAGCTCGTCTCGCACGGCGTGCCAGTGCAGTCCACCGCCGCAGGGCTGATCGCCGTGCTCGAGCACGGCATCGTGCGCGGCGCCTGATTTCGGGGCGACGGGTCTTTCCTGACATACTGTCGGTATGTTGCCGACGGCCTGTCGGCATCCCCCGAGACGGAGCTCCATGGAAATCCTCAAGAACGTCATCCTCGCGGTGCACATCATCGGCGTCGCGAGCCTGCTGGGAGGCGTGCTCGTGCAGCTCGGCGCGCAGCGCTCCGGCACCGCGCGCATCATCCCCGCGATCATCCACGGCGCGTGGACCATGCTCGTGACCGGCGTCATCCTCGTCGGCCTGCAGTACCCGCTCGGCCGCGAACCCGACAACCTGAAGATCACCGTCAAGCTGGTGATCCTGGTCGCGATCCTCGTGATCGCGCTCGTCAACCGCAAGCGCGAGACCCTCGCGCGATGGGTGCTGCCGACGCTCGCCGTGCTGTCGATCACCAACGTCGTCATCGCGACGGTGTGGCGGCAGTACGCGTAGCAGGACGTCCGCATGACGTGACGACGGGCTCGGCCGGACGGCCGGGCCCGTTCCGCGTCCGCAGGCGGACGCCGTCGTCGGCGCCCGCGGCGGGCGCGTCAGGACCCGAGGGTCAGCGGGCGTCGGCCGCGGGGCGGGCGTCGTCGTCGCCCTGCTCGCCCTCGGCGATGCCGGACGTCGCGGACGGGGCCTCGGGCCGGATGCCGAAGATCGCCTCGAGCCCGTCGAGCCAGGCCTGCTGGTCGCCTGCCCGGGCGTACTCGCGCGAGCGCACCATGGGAGTGTGCAGCAGGACGCCCGCCATGTGCCGCAGCGCGGCCTCGGTGCGTCCGTCGTCGTCGCCGCGCGAGCGGGCGCGATCGATCTCGGCGTCGAGCACGTCGAACACGTGGCGGCGCAGCGCCACGACCGCGGGGGCGAGGTCGAGCTCCTCGGCGACGCGGCCGAAGTTCCGGGCGGCGCGGTCCACGATCTCGCGGGCCGCGTCGGTCGAGCCGAACTCCTCGAGGGGCGCGTGGATCTTGATGGTCTCGAGGTCGAGCAGCTCGACGCCGGCGACCTCGACGACGTCGGCCGCGACGTTGCGCGGCAGCCCGAGGTCGATCACGAGCTGACGCGGTGCGTCGTCGGCCGAGGCGTCCGTCGCGCCCGCGGCATCCGCCGACGACTCGCGGCCCGGCAGCAGCGCGACGGGAGCACGCCCGGCGGCGACGGCCAGCTCGGTGCGACCGAGCACGAGCAGGTCGCGGTCGACGACGTGGTGGTCGACCGTGGTGCAGGTGACGATGAGGTCGGCGCCTGCGGCGGCCATGGCGTAGTCGGCGTTCGACACGGCCTCGATGCCGTGGTTCGCGGCGAAGCGGCTCGCCCTCCCGGACACCGAGTGCACGGCGACGTCGACGACGCCGCGGTCGCGCAGCGCCGCGAGCGACGCGCCCGCGTACCGGCCGGTTCCGACGAGGAGCACGCGCACGGCCGACCAGTCGGTCACCCGGCTCTCGGCGAGGTCGAGCGCGAGGCGCACGAGCGAGCGGCCCTCGTGTCCGATGCCGGTGCGGTTCTTCACCTTGCGCGAGGTCTGCGACGCGCGCTGGAAGAGCCGCTCGAGTTCGGGCGTGGTCGTGCCGTCCGCACGCGCGTGCTCGAGCGAGCGGCGCACCTGGCCGGCGATCTCGCCCTCGCCGACGACGACCGACTCCAGTCCGGCGGCGACCGAGAAAAGATGCCCCGCCACGGCGTTGCCGTGGACGAAGTCGAAGGTGCTCCGCAGTTCGTCCGTCGAGAGGCCGGCGATGTCGCCGACGGCGAAGATCGCGTCGTGGACGGCCTCGACGGGCGAGTCGCCATGCGGGATGTCGAGGTCGAGGTAGGCCTCGTACCGGTTGCACGTGGCGACCACCACGGCGCCGCGGACGGCCTCGTTCCCGTCGGTCAGCCGCGGCCCGGCGTGCTCGGAGGACGCCGAGAGACGTTCGAGCATGTCGAAGCCGGCGTTCTTGTGGCTCGCGGTGAGACAGATGAGCACCGCACGATTCTACCTGCCGTCGAAACCGGCTCCGACCGGCCACGTCACATGCGGGTCAGGCGGCGGGGCGGGCCTGCCGGATGATCGGGATGGCGCCGGTGACGGGCGGCAGCTCGAGGCCCTCGGCGGCGAGCGCCGCGCGATGCCGGGCCTTCCAGGCGCGCACGGTCGCGAAGAACGGCGCGTCGGTGAGCGCGTACCGGCCGGGGCGCGGATCGCTCAGCATCATCGGCAGCTCGATGCTCGAGCCGTCGCGACGGATCCGCACGACCGCGACGGGGACGCTCCTGCTGCCCGCCACGCTCGAGTCGGCGCGGATGCTCCGCACCTCGCGCCAGGGGAATGCGGCGATGCGGCGCGGCCGACGGCCGCCGCCCCAGAACGCGATGCCGTGGTCGTCGGCGACGACGGAGAACCGCCCGGGGAGCCGGTGGGACCGGCTGCCCAGCTCGTCGAGGCGGGAGACGAGCTGGCGGTTCCTGATGCCGCAGCTCACCGCGCCGGCGTGGACCGAGTCGAGGGCTCGGTGACGGGCGCGGCCGCGCGCGGAGGCCGAGCCCCGGACGATCGCGGTGACGAGGATGATGAGGCCGGCGACGGCGGCGAGTCCGAGCGCGACCGGCGTGCCGGGAACCTCGGGCAGGGTCGGGACGAGCCGGTCCACCTGGCGTCCGCCGACGAGCAGGGCGGCGACGACGACGACGGCGACGAGGGCGACGAGCACGATGAGTCCGGTGCGATGCCGCGTTGCGATGCTGGACACAGTGATGTTCTCCGTGGGTGGCGGAGGCGCGCGTCGCGTGGGTGGTGCGGCGCGCGTCGTCGTGCCGGGGACGCACGACGCGACCGACCCTAGCGCTGTGGGAGCGCGGCCACCAGACCCCAGTTCTCCGACCGGCCAACAGGTCGCGGGGCTCCCGGGCACCGACGGGCCGCTCGCGGACCGTCGGCATCAGGACCCCCTCAGCACGGATGGGGGAGGATGTCACGGTGAACCTCTCCCCGCAGCATCCGCTCGCCGCCGGCCTCACGCACGACTCGCGACTCGTCCGCGCCTATCGGGGCCTGCGCAGCGACACGCTGCCGGTGTGGTTCATGCGCCAGGCCGGCCGGTCGCTGCCCGAGTACCGCGAGCTGCGCGTCGGTACGCGCATGCTCGACGCGTGCCTCGACCCCGCGATGGCGGCGGAGATCACGCTGCAGCCGGTCCGCCGCCACGGCGTGGACGCCGGCATCTTCTTCAGCGACATCGTGGTGCCGCTGAAGCTCGTCGGCGTCGACGTCGAGATCCAGCCGGGCCGGGGCCCGGTCTTCGGCCGCGCGTTCGCCGATGCGGCCGCGGTCGCCGAACTGACCTCGGTCGACCCCGCACGGCTCGACGACGCCTCGGGCCCGATCACCGAGGCAGTGCGGCGCACCGTCGCCGAGCTCGCGACCCTCACCGCACCGGACGCGCCGACCTCGACGCCGCTCATCGGCTTCGCCGGCGCTCCGTTCACCCTCGCGGCCTACCTCGCCGAGGGCGGTCCCTCGAAGGACCACCTCGCGGCGCGCACGCTCATGCACGCCGACCCCGGCGCGTGGCGCGCCCTGATGGACTGGACCGCCGAGCTCACCGGCCGCTTCCTCCGCACCCAGGTCCTCGCGGGCGCGTCGGCCGCGCAGCTCTTCGACTCGTGGGCGGGCGCCCTCTCGCTCGCCGACTACGAGACGCACGTCGCCCCCGCGTCGGCGGCCGCGCTCGCGCACGTGCACGACCTGACCTACGAGACGACGGATGCCGCCGGCGCGGCCGGCACCCACGCGGTCCCGGTCGTGCACTTCGGCGTCGGCACGGGCGAGCTGCTCGGTGCGATGAAGTCCGTGGGCGTCGACGTGGTCGGCGTCGACTACCGCGTGCCGCTCGACGTCGCGGCGCTCCGCGTCGGCGAGGGGGTGCCGCTCCAGGGCAACCTCGACCCCGCGCTCCTCGCGGCGCCGTGGCCGGTCCTCGAGGCCGCGGTGCGCGACGTCGTCGCCCGCGGTCGCACGGCGCCGTCGCACGTCTTCAACCTCGGGCACGGCGTGCCGCCCGAGACGGACCCCGCCGTGCTCACGCGGGTGGTCGAGCTCGTGCACGAGGTGGGACGATGACCGACCCCGCCGCGAACGACCCTCGCGATCCGGCCGCGCCGGTCGATCACGCCTCGACCGACGTCGTCGTGCTCGGCGGCGGAATCGCCGGGCTCGTCGCCGCGCTCGAGTGCGCGCGCCTCGGCCTCGGCGTCACCGTGCTCGAGCAGTCCGATCGCCCGGGCGGCTGCGTCGGGCGCATCGACGTCGACGGCCTCGCGCTCGACGCGGGCGCCGAGTCGTTCGCCACCCGCAACGACTCGGTCTCGAAGCTCGTCGAGCGGCTCGGGCTCGCCGACGCCGTCGAGTCGCCGAACCCGGCCGGCGCGTGGCTGGTCTGGGGCGACCGCACCGGGCGCAACG
>NZ_SDPL01000146.1 GCF_004135055.1 Agromyces binzhouensis
CGCGGCGCCGGTCGCGCGTCCCTCGGCCTCGGCTCCGCGCAGCGGTGCGAGCGCCTCGGGCAGTCCTTCGAGGCGCAGGAGGGCGCCGGTCGCGCGGTGCGGGTCGGTCGAGGCCACGATGCGACCGGATGCGTTCACGACGGTGAGGGTGCGGTCGGCGTCGCGCAGCACGGGCGCGAGGGCCTGCTCCAGCCGGGCCACGTACATGTCGGCGCCGACGAGCCCGACCATCTCGCCGTCGACGGTCACCGGGGTCGTCACGGTCACGGTGTAGTCGTCGGTGCAGAGGTAGTCGACGTAGGGCCCGGTCAGGTGCCTCGTGCCGGTGCGCTCGGGCACGCGCCACCATTCGAGCGTGGTGTAGTCGCGGAACGACTCGGCGTCGGGGTCGCTCACCGCGTCGAGGCGACGGATGCCGCGTGCCGGCACCCCGCGGAAGGGGTTGCCGTCGCTCAGCCACCAGGCGAGGTGCCAGGGCGCATCGGCCAGGTAGCCCGGCGCGGCGACGAAGCCGGCGCCCGTGATGAGCGTGCCGGGGCGGTCGAGTTCGGCGGCGACGGTTGCAGCGACGGCGGGGTCGAGGGCGGCGGCTCGGGGTTCGGGCTCGGACGCGAGACGCGCCCGGAGTCCCTGCTGCCAGCCGTCGATCAGGGCGAACACCGGGTCGATCACGTCGGCGATGCGCCGGGCGATCGCGGCGGCGCCCGTGGCGAGTGCCTGCGTCATGACGCGCTCCCTTCCTCGTGCGCGATGGGCGGCCCCGCTTCGAGCCGCACCTTCTCGTCGATGAGCCATTCCACCGCCGAGCCGATGTGGGTCGTCGTCGATCGGCGGGCGGATTCGCCGTCCGCCGCTCGCATCGCGGCGATCACTTCGAGGCGGTGCTCCCTCGTGCGGTCACGGTACTCCTGTTCGCGCAGGCACATCCAGAGCAGGGCGCCCGTCTCGGCCTGCAGGCGCAGCTCCTCGTGGACGAGTCGGGGCGACTGGCTGATCGCGGCGACCTCGAGCTGGAACCGGCCGACCGCGCGGCGGGCGCCGCCGGGGGTGGCGAGGTCGGCTCGCGCGTCGATCTCCACGAGGCTCTGGAGGTCGTCGTCGCTCGCGCGATCGGCCGCGACCTCGGCCGCCATGCCGGCGATGGCCGCGTAGTGGAGCGAGAGGTCGCGCAGCTCGATGCGGCTGAGCGCACGGACGCGCTCCTCGGTCAGTCGGAGCGAGACGTCGTCGTCGTAGGTGACGAAGCTGCCGCCGTCGCGGCCGCGGCGCGTGCGCACGAGTCCCTTGTGCCTGAGCGCGACGAGCGCCTCGCGCGCGGTGACCGGTGCGACCCCGAGGAGCTTGGCCAGGTCGGCCTCGCTGGGGAGGCGTTCGCCGTCGCGAAGCACGCCCGAGGCGATCGCGTCGGTCAGGCGCTGCTCGACCAGCTCGGCCCTTCCGGCGCCCTCGAGCGGCGAGAAGACGACGGCGCGGGCGGCGTCGGCGCGCGCGGTGGCGTGCGGCATCCGTCCTCCTCGATCGTGCGCCCGCGGATCCCCTCACCCCCCGGACTGGGGACGGTCGCGGGCGATTCCGTGATGCGACCGTAACACGAACCTCTGGACTATGACATATGGCTTCATATGATTAACCACACGCCATCGAAGGAGAGGCCCATGACCGACCCGCAGCCGGCCATCCGGCTCACCGGACTCACCAAGGAGTTCGGAGCCGTCACCGCCGTCGACCACGTCGATCTCGAGATCGCCGCGGGGGAGTTCTTCTCCATGCTGGGACCCTCGGGCTCCGGCAAGACCACCGTCCTCCGGCTCATCGCCGGCTTCGAGCAGCCCACGAGCGGCACGATCGAGCTCTTCGGCGACGACGTCACGAAGCGCGCCCCGTTCGACCGCGACGTGAACACGGTCTTCCAGGACTACGCGCTGTTCCCGCACATGAGCGTGCTCGAGAACGTCGCCTACGGCCTCCGCGTCCGCGGCATCGGGCGGAAGGAGCGCATCGAGCGCGCCCGGCGCGCCCTCGCATCGGTGCGCCTGGAGCAGATGGGCGACCGCAAGCCGTCGCAGCTCTCCGGCGGCCAGCGGCAACGCGTCGCGCTCGCCCGGGCCACCGTCGTCCAGCCCAAGGTCCTGCTCCTCGACGAGCCGCTCGGCGCGCTCGACCTGAAGCTCCGCGAGCAGATGCAGGTCGAGCTGAAGGAGATCCAGCGCGAGCTCGGCATCACCTTCATCTTCGTCACGCACGACCAGGAGGAGGCGCTGACGCTCTCCGACCGCGTCGCCGTCTTCAACGACGGGCGCATCGAGCAGCTCGGCACGCCCGCCGAGCTCTACGAGCGACCCGGCTCGCGCTTCGTCGCCGACTTCGTCGGCACGTCGAACCTCTTCGACGACGCCGTCTCGCGCGCGCTCCTCGGCCGCGGCGGCGTGCACTCGGTCCGCCCCGAGAAGATGGCCGTCGGCTCGGGCGAGACCGCGGCCGACGTGCGCAACGCCCCCGGCACCGTCGTCGAGACGATCTACCTCGGCAGCGGCATCCGCCTCGTCGTCGACCTCGACGCCGGCGTTCGCGTGAGCGTGCTCGAGCAGAACGACCGCAATCGCGTCCACGACGACGAACGCGGCGACCGCGTGGTCGTCAGCTGGCACGACGACGACGTCGTCGCGCTCGGCGGGGCGGATGCCTCGTCCGCGCCGGCCGTATGAAGCCTGCACCACACCACAACACACAGAACCAGGAGAGAACCATGATGCGCACCCCGCGCACGGCGCGCCGCGGCGCGACCGTCGGCCTGGCGATCGGCTCGATCGCCCTGCTCACCCTGACCGCCTGCGGCACCACCTCGGGCGACTCCGCATCGACCGACGACGCGCTCACCGAGCTCGGCGAGGCCGAGGGCCAGGTCTCGATCCTCGCGTGGCCCGGCTACGTCGAGGACGGCTCGAACAGCCCGGACGTCGACTGGGTCACGCCCTTCGAGGAGGAGACCGGCTGCGAGGTCACGTCCAAGACCTACGGCACGTCCGACGAGGCCGTGAACCTCATGAAGACCGGCGAGTACGACGTCGTCGCCGCATCGGGCGACGCCACGCTCCGGCTCATCGCCGGCGGCGACGTGGCTCCCGTCAACACCGACCTCATCCCGAACTACGAGGGCGTCTTCGACTTCCTCAAGGAGAAGGAGTGGAACTCGGTCGACGGGCAGAGCTACGGCGTGCCGCACGGCTACGGCGCCAACCTGCTCATGTACAGCACGGAGGCCTTCGACGAAGCCCCGACCTCGTGGGACGTCGTGTTCGACAAGGCCAGCGAGAACGCCGGCAAGGTGACCGCCTACGACTCGCCGATCTACATCGCCGACGCTGCCGTCTACCTCATGACCCACCAGCCCGAGCTCGGCATCGAGAACCCCTACGCCCTCGACGAGGAGCAGTTCCAGGCCGCGGTCGACCTGCTCAAGGTGCAGCGCGAATCGGTCGGCGAGTACTGGTCCGACTACCTCAAGGAGATCCAGGCCTTCGAGACCGGCGACTCGGTCGTCGGCACGACCTGGCAGGTCATCCAGAACGTGCTCGCCGGCTCGGGCGCACCGACCGAGGTCGTCCTCCCCGAAGAGGGCGCGACCGGCTGGTCGGACACCTGGATGGTCGCCTCCGACGCCGCCAACGTGAACTGCGCCTACATGTGGCTCGACTACATCGCCAGCCCCGAGGCGAACGCGACCGCGACGTCCTACTTCGGCGAGGCGCCCTCGAGCCAGGAGGCCTGCGAGTACCGCGACGACTGCGAGGCCTACCACGCCGGTGACGAGGAGTACGCCTCGCAGATCTGGTACTGGACGACGCCGATCGCCGAGTGCGTCGACGGCCGCACCGACGTCGAGTGCGTCGACTACGCGCAGTGGACCGCTGCGTGGCAGGAGATCAAGGGCTGACCTGGTCTCCACCGCGGGCCGGGGAGACTCCCTCCCTCCCCGGCCCGCACACCCCCGTTCCCGGCACCACCCGACAGGAAGCAGCATGACGATGAACGCGACGGCACCGGCATCCGCTCGCGGCGAGGCATCCGGACCGCCCGAGCCCGCTCAGGCCGGCTCCGCCCCCGGTGGAGCGCCCCGGCGCGGCATCCCGCGGCCGAAGGCGACCCCGGCACGCCGTGCGTCGGTGTTCCTCAGCGCGCACCCCCGGGTGCGCCTCGGGTTCCTCCTCGCGGCACCGCTCTTCTGGCTCGGGCTCGTCTACGTCGTCGCGCTGGCCGCCCTGCTCGTCACGGCGTTCTGGTCGGTGAACAGCTTCACCGGCGAGATCACGACCGAGTGGACGTTCGACAACGTCATCACGGTGCTCACCGGCTCGCTGTACCAGACGGTGACCTTCCGCACGATCGGCGTCGCGCTCCTCGTCACGATCATCGACGTCGCACTGGCGCTGCCCATCGCGTTCTACATGGCGAAGGTCGCCTCGCCCCGCGCCCGCCGGATCCTCGTCATCGCCGTGCTCATGCCGCTCTGGGCGAGCTACCTCGTGAAGGCCTACGCCTGGCGTTCGGTGCTCTCGCAGGACGGCATCCTCGAGTGGGTGCTCGCGCCGTTCGGGCTGCACACGCCCGGCTACGGCCTGCCCGCCACGGTCATCACGCTGTCGTACCTGTGGCTGCCGTACGTGATCCTGCCGATCTTCGCGGGGCTCGAGCGCGTGCCCGACTCGCTGCTCGAGGCATCCGCCGACCTGGGCGGCAAGACCTGGCCGACCATCCGCCACGTGGTCTTCCCGATGGCGCTGCCCGCGATCATCGCCGGAACCATCTTCAGCTTCTCGCTCTCGCTCGGCGACTACATCACGGTGAACATCGTCGGCGGCGCGAACCAGATGCTCGGAAACCTCGTCTACACGAACGTGGGCGCGGCGAACAACCTGCCGCTCGCGTCGGCGATCGCCCTCATCCCGATCGCGATCATCTTCGGCTACCTCGCGCTCGTGCGTCGCACGGGTGCCCTCGACAACCTCTAAGGGGCGACGGATGCGACTCTCCCGACTCTCGCGCACGACGCTCGCCGTCGTGGCCGGCCTCATCCTCGTGATCGTGTACGTGCCGCTCGGCGTCGTGCTCGTGAACTCGTTCTCGACCTCGACGTCGCTCAGCTGGCCGCCGCCCGGCTTCACGCTCGAGTGGTGGCAGCGGGCGTTCCAGTCCGCGGGCGCGATGGAGGCGGTCGGCACGAGCGTGTTCGTCGCGGTCATCTCGACCGCGATCGCGCTGGTGCTCGGCACGCTCATCTCGTTCGCGCTGCAGCGGTTCGACTTCTTCGGCCGCCACACCGTGAACCTGCTCGTGATCCTGCCGATCGCGCTGCCCGGCATCATCACCGGTATCGCCCTGAACAACTTCTTCCGCACGATCATGGGCGTGCCGCTGTCGATCTGGACGGTGATCATCGCGCACGCCACGTTCTGCATCGTGACCGTGTTCAACAACGTCATCGCGCGGCTGCGCCGCACCGGCACGAAGCTCGAGGAGGCGTCGGCCGACCTCGGCGCGGGCGTCTGGACCACCTTCCGGCTCGTGACCTTCCCGCAGCTCCGATCGGCGCTGCTGGCCGGCGGCCTGCTCGCGTTCGCGCTCTCGTTCGACGAGATCATCGTGACCACGTTCACCGCCGGGTCGGGCGTGACCACGCTGCCGATCTTCATCCTGAACAACATGTTCCGGCCGAGCCAGGCGCCGATCGTCTCGGTCATCGCGGTCGTGCTCGTGCTCGTCTCGATCATCCCGATCTGGCTCGCGCAGCGGCTGTCGGGCGACGAGCAGAAGCGCCGCTGACCGCGGGGGCGGAGCCGCGACCCCCACGCTCCGCCTCCGCCCGGGTGGAGAATGGGCGCATGGATGCCACGCCGACGTCGTCATTCTCCGCATCGCTGCCCGAGTGGCTGGTCGACGACCTGCCGCGGCTCGCGGCCGAACCGTTGCCCGACGACGCGTCGCGCATGGCGCTCGCGATCGAGCTCGCGGACCGGAACTGGCGGGCGGGCAGCGGCGGTCCGTTCGCCGCGCTGGTCGTCGACGCGGCATCCGGCGAACTCGTGTCGGCCGGGGTGAACCTCGTGCTCTCGAACGGGTTGAGCTCGCTGCACGCCGAGGTGACGGCGCTCTCGCTCGCGCAGCGGCGGCTCGGCCGGTGGGACCTCGGCGCCGGAGGCGCCGAACTCGAACTCGTCGTCAACTGGGCGCCGTGCGTGATGTGCTACGGCGCGGCCATGTGGTCGGGCGTGCGCCGCCTCGTCATCGCCGGCGACGGCGAGGAGTGCGAACGGCTCACGGGATTCGACGAGGGACCCATGCCGTCCGATTGGAAGGGCGAGTTCGAGCGGCGCGGGATCCGCGTGCATTCGGGGGTGCGTCGCGGCGAGGCGATCGAGGTGTTCCGCGCGTTCGGCGCGTCGGACGCGGTCGTCTACAACGCGCGCGGCGCGACCGAGCGGTAGGCCCGGCCGCGCCGCGGCGGTGGCGCGACTCGACGGTGGTCAGGTGTCGTGGCGGTCGTGGCCGCCGCGACCCCGAGCGCGACCGGGGCCGTGATCGTCGTGGTGACGGTCGCCGTCGTGGTGCACGTGGACGTGCACGTGGACGTCGTCGCGACGCCGTCCACGTCCGTGTGCGTGCCCGTGCCCGTGCCCCCGCCCGCGCCGGTGCGCGTCGTGGCCGTGCTCGCAGGCATCGGCGTCATCACCGGGGCGGTGGTCGAACGCCGACGGATGCCGCATCGGTCCGCCGTGGGGCGCCGCGACGGCCCAGGGCGGTGCGCCCCATCCGGTCGCGCCGCGCCGCATCTTATGTCGCGCACGATGCCCGGGT
>NZ_SDPL01000147.1 GCF_004135055.1 Agromyces binzhouensis
CCAGGTGTCGCGGGCGACCCGGTCGGCGATGCGGTCGGCGGCGGTCGCGCGGGCGGGGTCGCCCACGAGCCGCTCGGCGTCGGCCAGCAGGCGGGCGCTCCGCGAGAAGAACGCGTTGGCCACGTAGTCCGACGACACCTTGGCCTTCCACGGCTGGTCGCCCGGGGCGTCCGGGTCGAGCCAGTCGCCGAACTGGAACTCGGTGGGCAGCAGCCCGCGCTCGCCGGCGCGGCGCTCGAGGCTGTCGACATGGCGTCGCATCGAGTCGAGCTGGCGGACGAGCACCTCCTCGCTGCCGTACGACTCGTACACGGCCCACGGCACGATGGTCGCGGCATCCGCCCAGCCGGCCCGGCCCATCACGCTGTGCGCGCCGCCGTCGGCGGGGAACTCGTCACGCGTCAGGATGTTCGGGACGACGGCGGCGACCGCGCCGTCCTCGTCCTGGTCGAGCTCGACGTCGCGCAGCCAGCTCATCCAGAAGGATTCGACGTCGAAGAGCGTCGAGGCCGTCGGTGCGAACGCCTGGGCGTCGCCGGTCCAGCCGAGGCGCTCGTCGCGCTGCGGGCAGTCCGTCGGGAGCGACACGAAGTTGTCGCGCTGCGACCAGGCGACGTTCGAGTGCAGCAGGCCGAGGCGCGGATCGGCGCACTCGAAGCTCGAGCGCGGCCGGTCGGCGCTGGAGATCGCGACGGCGGTCGCCTCGACGACCTCGGCGCCGGTGACGTCGGCGTACTGGAACCCGTGGAAGGTGAAGTGCGGCTCGAGGACGCTCTCGCCGTCGTGCGCGAGCACGTAGGTGTCCGACGCCCGGGCGGTGCGGAGCGCCGCGGTGTGCAGGGTGCCGTCGATCTCGAGCACCTCGGCGTGGCGCACGACCACGCGGTCGCCGGCTCGCCCGCGCACGGTCAGGCGGAGCCATCCGGCGATGTTCTGGCCGAGGTCGAGGACGGCGTGCTCGCCGCGCTGCTGGACCTCGACCGGCCACTCGCCGACCGTGCGCACGCCGGACGTGATCCGGGGTTCGACGACCGAGGTGTCGACGGGGATCTCGAGTGCGGGTTCCCACTCCGACGCGTCGAAGCCGGGGCGGTCCCAGCCGGTGGGGTCGGCGGCCATGTCGATGTCGACGCCGTCGTAGAGGCTCGCGAAGCGCGTGGCGCCGGTGGAGCGCTGCCACTCCGGCCCGCTCGCGACGCGCACGTGGGTGCCGTCCGCGCACTCGACGTCGAGCTGGACGAGCGCGGCGATCGCGGCACCGTAGTGCTCGACCTCGTCCTCCCAACCGAGCCGGCCGCGGTACCAGCCGTCGCCGAGGAGCGTGCCGAGCACGTTCTCGCCGGCGGTGAGCGCGGACGTGACGTCCCACGTGCCGAGCACGATGCGGTCGTCGTAGGCCGTCCAGCCGGGGGAGAGGTGCTCGCCGAGCACGTCTTCGCCGTTGATCCGGATGTCGCCGACGCCCCAGAAGGTGGCTCGGAGTCGCGCGCGGACGGGCGTCGCCGGCAGGTCGAACGCGGTGCGGAGGAGCGTGACCGGGTCGTCGACGCGGCTCGCGGCGCCGATCGGCCGAGCAGTGAGCTCGGCCGGGTCGATGGCCGCCTCGACGACGGCCTCGTCGCTCCAGTCGGACCAGCCGTCGCGGGTCGCGATCCGCACGGCGTAGCGGCGCTCCGAGCCGGGAGCCACGTCGCCGCCCGGGGCGAGCACGCCGATCGGGTCGTCGGACGCGACGGGCTCGGACATCCCCTCGGCATCGCCCGACCAACGGACCTGGAAGCTCAGCTGCGGGGTGCCCGCCTCGGCTCGCCACGACAGGCGGAGACCGCGGCCGGGCACGCCGAGGAGGCCCTCGGGGTACTGGGTGCGCACCGAGTGCACTCGGGCCGACGGATCGGTCACGTCGAAGGATGGCAGCGTCGTGGACATCGAGGTCCTTCCGGGGGAGCGGCCGGCGGAGCCGGCGATGGTTCGAGGGGCTATCCGGCCCGAACGGCGCGCGTCGAAGTGCGCGGCTTCAGGACCGGGGTCACGGAGAAGTGCGTTGGTTCGGTGCGAGCATCGCGAATTCGTTCGAGCAACAGGCGGATTGCGCGGTCGCCCATCTCGACACCGGACTGGTCGATGGTCGTCAGCGAGATCGCGGGGTGGCTGGCCATGTCGACATCGTCGTAGCCGACCACCGAGACGTCCGCCGAGGTCAGACCGGCTTCGCCGACCGCGCGGAGCGCGCCGAGCGCGAGTTCGTCGTTGCCCGCGAAGATCGCGGTGGGCCGGTCGTCGTCGAAGAGGGCGAGCGTGTCGAGCCGCGCCGCATCCTCGGTCATGCCGGTGCGGACGACCCGGATCTCGTCCTCGAGCCCGGCGGCGCGCATGGCGGCCAGGTACTCCTCGAGTCGGATCGCGTGCGGCGTACCCGAGCCGGGCTCCGTCACGTCCTCGCTTCGCGTGAGGTGCGCGATCCGGCGGTGGCCGAGCTCGAACAGGTGCGCCATCGCGAGGCGCGTGCCCGAGGCGTCGTCGCCAGTCACGGTGTCGTAGTGCTCGGATCGATCGTGGCGGCCGATCATGACGACCGGCATGCGAGCGCCGAGTCGCTCGAGCCAGTCCGTCGAGACGAGCGGCGAGATCGCGATGATCCCGTCGACCTGTCGGTCGGCGAGCGCGCCGAGCGCCCGGATGCCCTCGTCGCCGTTCTCGTCGGCGGGCGCGATGATCAGCTGGTAGCCGGTGCCCTGCAGGGCGGCGGTGGCGCCCGCGACGATCTTGGTGAAGAACGGGTTGCCGATGTGCGGCAGCTCGATGCCGAGCGTGAAGCTCGATCCGCGCATCGCGCGTGCCGCGACCCGAGGACGGTAGTCGAGCGCCTCGATCGCGGCGGTCACGCGTTCGCGCATCGCCGGGCTGACACCGTAGGCGTTGCGGATGACCTTCGAGACCGCAGCACGGGAGACGCCGGCGTGCCGCGCGACGTCTTCGATGGTCGCCGCCCTCGCGTCGGTCATGCCGTTCTCCTCTCTTCGTCGTCAGGAGCGAACTCGTTGTCACTGTACACGCTCCGGCCGAATTCGGTAGATCGATCTACGCCAACGAGCACTTGGCGTAGACCGATTTACGTCACAGCTGTGTAGATCGGTTGACAAACGCGCGGCACGCTCCTAACGTGGCAGGCGCCACAGCACCGAAATCCCTCGGCGCACCCCAACAGCGCAGTTGCTTTACATGGAGGTAAAGAAGATGGTCCCCCGTACGACGCGACGCTCGATCGTCGCCCTGGGCGCAGGCGGTCTCGCCCTGTCCCTCGCACTGACCGGCTGCAGCGCCGGCGACTCCGACTCCGACGGTGGAGCGGTCGAACTGTCGTTCCTCGTCGACAACGGCGAATCGACGGTCGCGACGGCCGAGGCGCTCGCCGAGGCGTTCACCGAGGAGAACCCCGACATCACGATCACGGTCGAGACGCGCCCCCAGGGTGCCGACGGTGACAACGTCGTGAAGACCCGCCTCGCCACCGGCGAGATGGCCGACCTGTTCCAGTACAACTCGGGTTCGCTGCTCCAGGCGCTGAACCCCGACCAGACGCTCGTGAACATCGCCGACGAGGCCTACGTCGACAAGCTGGACGAGAACTTCGTCAAGAGCGTCGCGACTGAGAACGGCGTCTACGGCGTCCCGATGGGCCAGTCGATGGCTGGCGCGATGCTCTACAACAAGGACATCTATGCCGACCTCGGCCTCGAGATCCCGGAGAGCTGGGACGAGTTCATCGCCAACAGCGAGGCGATCAAGGAGGCCGGCGTGGCCGCCCCGATCGTGCAGACCTACGGCGACACCTGGACCTCGCAGCTCTTCGTGCTCGGCGACTTCAACAACGTGCTCGCAGAGAACCCCGACTGGGCCGAGGAGTACACGAACAACGAGGCGAAGTACGTCGACCAGCCGGCGTTCGCGGGCTTCGAGCACCTGCAGGAGGCGTTCGACGCAGGTCTCTTCAACGAGGACTTCGCCTCGGCGACCTACGCCGACGGCGTCTCGATGGTCGCGACGGGCGAGGGCGCGCACTACCCGATGCTCACGTTCGCGGCCTCCCAGCTGGCGACCACGAACCCCGAGGCCGCCGACACCGTCGGCTCGTTCCCGATCCCTGGCGACGACGCATCGACGTTCGGCCTGACCGTCTGGATGCCGACCTACACGGTGTTCGTCCCGCAGTCGACCGAGGGTGCGAAGCTCGATGCCGCGAATCAGTTCCTCGAGTTCCTGACGACGCCCGAGGCCTGCGACATCGAGGCCGCGGCCAACGCCCCGCAGGGTCCGTTCGTCGTCGAGGGCTGCGAGCTCCCGGACGACGTGCCCGCCATGGTCTCCGACCTCCAGCAGTACTTCGACGAGGGCAAGACCAACCTGGCGCTCGAGTTCCTCTCGCCCATCAAGGGCCCGGCTCTCGAGCAGATCACTGTCGCCGTGGGATCCGGCATCACCTCGGCTGCTGACGGCGCCGCCCAGTACGACGAGGATGTCAAGAAGCAGGCCCAGCAGCTCGGTATCGAGGGCTGGTAAGCCGTACCACCGCACTGCGGGGCCGGGCAGCCCGCCCGGCCCCGCAGCCACACCCGGGAGATCCACCATGACCACCGCGACGGCCACCGGCCGAACCGCGACGGGCCGCCAGGCGACGCCGCCTCCGACGCCCGCCAAGCGGAAGCCCATGAAGACCCCGTACCCGACCTGGTTCTTCATCCCCGCCGGCGTGTTCTACGTCGTGCTGTTCCTCATCCCGACCGTCGCGTCGTTCTACTTCTCGCTGACCAGGTGGACGCTGTTCGACGTCGAGTTCATCGGGTTCGACAACTTCATCCGGTTCTTCCAGGAGCCGCAGCTCGTCACGGGCTTCATCAACACCTTCATCTACGCCTTCGTGACCTCGGGATCGAAGGTCGTGCTCGGCCTGCTGTTCGGCGTACTGCTCAGTTCGCAGATCATCGGACGCGGATTCCTCAGGGCGACCATCTTCTTCCCGGTGCTCGTCAGCACGATCGGCGTGGGGATCCTGTTCAAGGTCCTCATGGACCCGTTCGGCGGACCCATCAACGAGACGCTCGCGGCGATCGGGATCCAGGGCCCCGGCTGGCTGACCGACCCGTCGATCGCCCTGCTCTCGGTCGCGCTCGTCGACATCTGGAAGGGCGTCGGCTTGGCCACGCTCATCTACATCGCCGGGATGGTCGCGATCCCGCAGGAGTACTTCGAGGCCGCGAAGGTCGACGGCGCTGGTGCCTGGAGCAACTTCCGGCACATCACGCTGCCGCTGCTCCGGCCCGCGACGATCACCGTCGTGCTCCTGTCGCTCATCGGCGGCCTGCGTTCGTTCGACCTCATCTGGGCCATGACCGGCGGCGGCCCGGGCTTCACGAGCGACGTGCTCGCCTCGGTCATCTACAAGCAGTACCAGGCCGGCTTCTTCGGTCTCTCCACCGCGGGCAACGTCGTGCTCTTCGTCGTCGTCGCAGCGATCATCTTCCCGCTCTCGTGGTGGCTCAACCGGAAGGGGGACGAGCAATGAGAAACGTCGCCTGGAAGTGGGGCGGCGGCTCGGTCGCCATCCTCATCGCGCTCGTCGTCTTCATCGTCCCGTTCCTCTTCATCGTCTTCACGGCGGGCAAGACGCAGGCCGAGGCGTCGTTCCTCGAGTTCACCTGGCCGACCGAGTGGGTGCTCTTCGAGAACATCGCCACGGTCCTCCAGAACCGCGACTGGTTGCTGGTGCGCGCCTTCGTCAACAGCACCGTGCTCACGGTCGGCGCCGTGTCGATCATGGTCGTGCTCGGCGCGATGGTCGGGTACGTCCTGCAGCGCCGCAAGTCGCGGTGGAACCCCCTCGTGAACGCCCTCGTGCTCGCGGGTCTCATCATCCCGCCCGCCGTCGTGCCCACGATCTGGGTGCTCCAGGGGCTCGGGTTGTTCAAGACGCTCGTCGGTCTCATCGCCGTCCACGTCGCGTTCGGGCTGTCGTTCTGCATCCTGCTGTTCCGGGCCTTCGTGGCCACCATCCCTCGCGAGCTCGACGAGGCGGCCGTCATCGACGGCGCCGGGCCGGTGAAGCTGTTCTTCCGCGTGATCTTCCCGCTGCTGCGGTCGGTCATCGTCACGGTCATCGTGGTGCAGGCGGTCTTCGTGTTCAGCGACTTCACGTACGCGCTGTACTTCCTGCCGGGCGACGACAACGCGACGGTGCAGCTGACGACGTTCAACTACATCTCCCAGTCGGCCAGTTCGTTCAACCTGCTCTTCGCCGACGTGCTGCTCATCACGATCCCGCCGCTCATCATGTACATCTTCTTCCAGCGGCAGATCGTCGCCGGCATGACCTCCGGCGCCGTGAAGGGCTGACGGATGCTGCAGCCGCCGCCGCGCTCGGCCGAGGAGGTGCGGCGGTGGGTCGGAGCCCGCTCGCCCCAGCCCTTCGACGACGTCGACGTGGTTCCTCGGGCGGCGGGCTGGGCTTGGGCCTACGGCCGCGACCAGTACGAGCTCGCGCTGCTCGGTCGGCTGGTGGATGACGGGTTCGCCGCGAATCGGCACGTGCACTATCCGCGGAACCATGGACGCCCCGTGCCGCGGGCGCGGTTCCGCGCGGTCGTGACGGAACCCGGTCGCGTGACCGTCCGGGTCACCGGTCGGGTCGAGGTGTCGGTGGCGACGGATGCCGCGAGGCCGTCCGCTCCGGCCGTGTTCGCCCCATCCGGCGATGACCTGCTCGTCGCGCTCCCCGCCGCCGGCGCCGTCGTCGAGTTCGACGTCGCGGCGGGCGCGGGAGCCGTTCCCGCGATCGGCATCCCGGCCGGCGCG
>NZ_SDPL01000148.1 GCF_004135055.1 Agromyces binzhouensis
GCGCCGCCCGCGGTCCCCGCGACTGCGCCGGCATCGCGCCCCGCGGCGCCCGCATCCGCGCCGGCGGAGCCGATCCGAGCCGCTGAACGCCACGACGACGGCGTTCCGGTGATCGCCAAGCCCCCGATCCGCAAGCTCGCGAAGGACCTGGGCGTCGACCTGTCACGCGTGGCGCCGACCGGTCCGATCGGCGACATCACCCGCGACGACGTCATCCGCGAGGCCAGTCAGGCCAGCGTCTTCCGCAACATCCAGACGCCCGAGCTGCCGGCCGACCGCGAGACCCGCATCCCCGTCAAGGGCGTGCGCAAGGCGATCGCGCAGACGATGGTGCAGAGTGCATACTCCGCACCGCATGTGTCCGTCTTCGTCGACGTCGATGCGACGCGCACCATGGAGTACGTCAAGCGGCTGAAGGCCTCCCCCGACTTCGCTGGGGTCAGGGTGTCGCCGCTGCTCATCATGGCGAAGGCGATGATCTGGGCCGCACGCCGGAACCCGACCGTGAACGCGCAGTGGACCGACGACGAGATCATCGTGAAGCACTACGTGAACCTCGGCGTCGCGGCGGCGACCCCTCGCGGGCTGATCGTCCCGAACGTCAAGGAGGCGCAGGCCATGACGATGGTCGAGCTCGCCACCGCGCTCGAGCAGCTCACGCTGACCGCGCGGGAGGGGAAGACGCAGCCCGCCGAGATGCAGGGAGGCACGATCACGATCACGAACATCGGCGTCTTCGGCATGGACACCGGCACGCCGATCCTCAACACCGGCGAGGTGGCGATCGTCGCACTGGGCACCATCCGGCAGAAGCCGTGGGTGGTCGACGGCGAGGTCCGGCCTCGGTTCGTGACGACGATCGGCGGGTCGTTCGATCACCGGGTCGTCGACGGCGACGTCGCCAGCCGCTTCCTCGCGGACGTGGCGTCGATCATCGAGGAGCCGGCACTCCTGCTCGAGTAGCGGGCGCGCGCCGAACCCTGGACGCCTCGCCGGCGACTCAGAGCCGGATCTCGAAGGCGACCACGCCGTCGGACCGGCCGACCTCGCCCAGGCCGGCCTGCTCGAGGACGCGACGCGCTGGGAGGTTCGCGATCTCGCATTCGGCGCGGGCGATGAGCGCGCCCGCCTCGCGGAGCACGTCGAGCGCGGCGTCGACCACGTGCTGGGACAATCCGGTGCCCCGGGCGGCGGGCACGAGTCCGAACGCGAACTCGACTGCGCCGCGGTCGTCGGGAGGCCCGAAGAGGTTGACGCCGCCGACGGCGGCGCCGGCTTCTCCGTCGGCGCCGAGGCGTCGGACGAGGTAGGGGCCGTAGGGCGCCGGGTCGCCGTCGCGCCGCGCTGCGCGAAGGTAGTCGGCGAGGAGCTCGGGTTCGTCGGTGAACGAGTAGCCGCCCTCCCAGCCGTCGACCGGGTCGACTTGGCCGTCGAGCAGGCGTTCGGCGTCGGAGGGGGTGAACGGGTGCAGGGTGATGGGACTCGTGGCGGTTTCCACGGCTGACACTCTCGCATGGACGACCGACGAGCGACAGTCCCCGTGCACAGAACGTCATGCGAACGACCGGATGCCCGACAGATGGTTTTGACAATCATTATCAATAACGCGTACCCTCGTGGCATGCCCAGCGCTTCCATTCGTCGCACCCACTGGTCCGCCCTCGCCCTCGGGGCGGCATCCGTCACGCTGCTCGCGGGATGCGCGACACCCGGCGCCTCGGAGTCGGACGGCGTCCGGGTGGTCGCGACGACCACGCAGGTCGCGGACTTCGCCCGCGAGGTCGCGGGGGAGTCCGCCGAGGTGACGGGCCTCCTCCAGCCCGGCCAGAGCGCGCACTCCTTCGACCCGTCCGCCGCGCAGCTGCTCGCGCTGGGAGAGGCCGACGCGCTCGTCGTGAACGGCGCCGGGCTCGAGTCGTGGATCGACGACGCGGTCGACGCGTCCGGGTTCGACGGCGTCCTCATCGATGCCAGCACCGGCATCGAGCTCGAGGCCACGGAGGACGACCACGACCACGACCACGACGCCGAGGCGGACGGCGACGGCGACGACCACGGCGACGGGAACCCGCACGTGTGGACCGATCCCGTGCTCGCCGAGCGGATGGTGGCGAACATCGCCGACGGGCTGGCCGACGTCCCCGGCATCGACGCCGACGCGGTCGCCGCGAACGCGGACGAGTACACGGCCCGACTCGACGCCCTCGACGCGTGGATCGACGAGAACGTCGCGACCGTGCCCGTCGAGGAGCGACTCCTCGTGACGAACCACGACGCGTTCACCTACTTCCTCCACGCGTACGACATCACCTTCGTCGGCAGCGTGATCCCGAGCTTCGACGACAACGCCGAGCCGAGCGCGGCCGAGATCGACGAGCTGGTCGAACGCATCGTGGCGACCGGGGTGCAGGCGGTCTTCTCCGAGGCGTCCATCTCGCCGAAGGCGGCCGAGACCATCGCCGACGAGGCCGGGGTCGCGGTCTACTCCGGCGAGGACGCGCTCTACGGCGACTCGCTCGGCCAGCCGGGCTCCGAGGGCGAGACGTACCTCGGCAGCCAGGTGCACAACGCGCGCCTGATCCTCGAGTCGTGGGGCGTCACGCCTTCCCCGTCGCCCTCCGTGCTGGGAGGATGACCGCATGAGCGACTCCGGACCCGTCCTGGTCCTCCGGGACGCCGCGTTCCGGCATCCCGGAGGGGCCGGCATCGCCGGCTTGCGACTGTCGGTCGCGCCCGGCGAGGCCGTCGCGGTCATCGGGCCGAACGGCGCGGGCAAGTCGACGCTCCTCCGGGGCATCCTCGGCCTCGTGCCGCTCGTCGAGGGCAGCATGCGGGTCGGCGGCTCCGAACATGCTTCAGACGGCATGATCGGCTTCCTGCCGCAGTCATCGGACCTCGACCCCGACTTCCCGATCAACCTCGAACAGGTCGTGATGCAGGGACGCTACCGGCGGCTCGGCCTGCTGCGCTGGCCCGGACGCCGCGATCGGGAGGTCGTGCGCGGCGCCCTCGAGACGGTGGGTCTTGCGGACCGCGCCCGCCGGCGGTTCGGGGAGCTCTCGGGCGGTCAGCGCCAGCGGGGGATGCTGGCGCGCGCGCTCGCCTCCGAGCCCGTGCTCCTCCTCCTGGACGAGCCGTTCAACGGGCTGGACCAGGCGAACCGCGACGCGCTCATCGAGACCGTTCGAACCCTGAAGCGCCGCGGGGTCGCGATCATCGTCTCGACCCACGACCTCGAACTCGCGCGCCAGGTGTGCGACACGGTGCTCCTGGTCAACGGCGGCCAGGTGGGTTGCGGCCCCGTCGACGACGTGCTGACGCTCGAGAACGTGCAGGAGTGCTTCGAGGGCGTCGGCGTCGAGATCGACGAGCACACGGTGGTCGTCCCGGGGCACGAGGGGCATTGATGCCGGTTCGGGCATGCGACCGGGGGAGTGGTTCGCGATGAGCCTGGGCGACGCGCTCTTCGGCGCATTCGCGCTGCCGTTCATGGGCCGCGCACTGCTCGTGCTGCTCGTGCTCTCGATCGTCGCGGGGATCGTCGGCGTGCTCGTCAACCTGCGCGGCCTCGAGTTCATCAGCGACGGGCTCACCCATGCGGTCTTCCCGGGGCTCGCGATCGGACTCGCGGTCGGCGGCACGGCGGGACTCGTACCGGGCGCCGCCATCGCAGCGCTTATCGGCGCGGTGCTGCTCACCCTCTTCCTCCGCGCGGGGGTGACGTCCGACGCCGCGGTGGCCGTCGTGCTCACGGCCACGTTCAGCGTCGGCGTCATCGTGGTCTCGCGGAGCGACGACTACGCGGGGGAGCTCGAGGCGCTCCTCTTCGGCCGCGTGCTCACGATCGCGCCCGAGGATGTCGTGCCGCTCGTCGTCGTGTCGCTCGTCGCGGCCGTCGCCGTCGGGGCGACGCTGAAGCAGCAGGTCTTCCGTGCGTTCGATCCCCATGGCAGTCGCGCAGCAGGGGATCGCGGGCTCGCCCTCGACCTCGTCCTGAACGCGTCGATCGCGCTCGTGGTGGTCGCCGGAGCGAGCACGGTGGGGACCCTCCTCGTGCTGGCGCTGCTCATCGTCCCCGGGGCATCCGCCCGACTCGCGACCGTGCACCTGTGGCGGCTCTTCCCGATCGCGGCGTCGGTCGGCGCCGTCAGCGCCTGGCTCGGGCTCGCCGTCGGGTTCGGCGCGTCGGTCGGCGCCGGCATCGACCTCCCGGCCGGAAGCACGGTCGTCGCGGTCTTCGTCGTGGTGTACGCGCTGATGCTGGCGTACCGGGTCGTCCGCGACCGGACGACCCGCTCGGCGCCCGCGCCCGTCCCGGCGCGCACCCGCGCCCGAACGGCGGGGGAGCGGTGATGGGCTACTTCGAGCGCGCGCTCCTCGCGGCCGTCGTCATCGGCGCCGGCGCCGGCTTCGTCGGCGCGCTCGTCGTGCTCCGCCGTCGCACGTTCTTCGCGCAGGCGCTCACGCACGCCACCTACCCGGGTGCCGTCGCCGCGGCGGCGCTCGGACTCAGCGTCCCGTTCGGTGCGGCCGTGGCATCCGTCGTGATCGTGGCGGTCGTGGTCGCGATCGCACGAGTCCGCCACCAAGGGGCGCAGGTCGCCGCGGGCATCGTCCTCACCGGCGGGTTCGCCGCCGGTGCGCTGCTCCAGGCCCTCATCCCGGGGATCCCCGTCCGCCCCGAGTCGCTCCTCGTCGGGTCGATCCTGACGGTCGGCGATGCCGACATCGCGCTCGCGGCGGTGGTGCTCGTCGGAGCGGTCGCGCTGGTGGCGGCGTTCGGCCCGCGGATCGCCTTCTCGACGTTCGATCCGGGCGGCTTCAGGGCCGCCGGGTTCCGGGAATGGCCGGTCGAGCTCCTGGTGCTCGGGCTCACCGCGGCATCCGTCGTCAGCTCGCTGCCGGCCGTCGGCGCGATCCTCGCGATAGCGCTCATCGCGGCCCCCGCGGCCGCCGCGCGCGCCGTCGTGTCGACCTATCGAGGGGTGCTGTTCGCGGCGCCCGTGATCGGGGCCGCGTCCGGCGTGATCGGGGTGCTGGCCTCGCGCGCGCTGGCGGTGGCCGCGGGGCCGGCGATCGCACTCGCGGCGACCGCGTTCTTCCTCGTCGCGCTCGGCGGCTCACAGCTGCGGCGACTACCCTCGAGGCGGGCTCCGATACCGGTGGAGACCGCGGAGGACGCACGGATCGCATGAAACGGAACACCTGGCAGCGCGAGGCGGTGCGCGATGCGCTCGACGGCACCGAGGGCTTCATCAGCGCGCAGGCGCTCCACTCCGCGCTGCACGCGAGCGGGTCGCCCATCGGGCTCGCGACCGTGTACCGGGCGCTCGGCGACCTCGCGGCGAGCGGCGACGCCGACTGCCTGCAGTCTCCCGAGGGCGAGGCGATCTACCGCGCGTGCAGCACCGGCCATCACCACCACCTCATCTGCCGGAACTGCGGGCTGACCGTCGAGATCGCGGCCGACGAGGTCGAGACGTGGGCGCAGCGCGTCGCGGCGGAGCAGGGCTTCACGGCGCCGGCGCACGTCGTCGACGTCTTCGGGCTGTGCGCGGAGTGCTCGCGGCAGTCCGTGGAGGGCGCTCGCGCCTGAGCCCACCCCGCACCGGCCCCGCCGTCAGGCGAGGCGCTCGAACGACGCGAGGTGGTTCTCGGAGCCGGCGAAGAGCCGCTCGAGCACGCTGATCACGTCGGACTCGTCCTCGGCGGCGATCGCCGCCCCGAGGTCGGCGAGGTCCCGCTCCTCGATCGCGATGCCGACCTGGATCGCCTCGTCGAGGCTGGTCGACCCGCGCGCGACGAGCTCGTCGTAGAGCGCCTGCAGGTCGGGATCCGCGAACACGCCCACCTCGTCGGAGCGGGGGTCCTCGATGCCGCGCGCCGAGAGCAGCGGCGCGACGAGCTCCTGGTGCGACGTCTCGCTCGCGGTGATGTTGGTGAAGACCCGGGCGTCCCAGAGGTCGCCGAGCACCAGGTAGACGTCGTGCGCCAGCTTCTCCTCCTCGATCAGGTAGCGGAGCGTGGCTGCGGTGTCGTCGGCGTCCTCCGGAGCGGGGTCGACGGATGCCTCGGGGGCCGGGGTCGTCGGCTCGGCCGATATCTCGGCCGTCGACTCCGAGGCGGCGTCCGTCGGCGACGGCATGCAGGCCGTGAGCGACACGACCGAGCCCGCCAGGGCGATCGCGGCGACGGTGCTGACGAGGGTGCTCCTGCGGGTGGGCATGGCGTGCGCCTTTCGGGGACGGGACGAGAGCGGTCGTGGCTCCGCGGTCCGGGGATCCGGCCGCAGTTCGACGCTACCAATACCCCTAGGGTATTTCGAGGGACGGAGGTCCCGTCGCGTCGTCGCGTGGCCGTCGACACTCGCACGGTGGGAAACCGCAGGTCAGCGCCGAATCACGCGGCACGATTTGGGAACCGGACGAGAACGTGGCTACGGTTGACGACGGTCCACGTGGACCACACACCCAGTCCGCGCCCCCGGTCGCCAGGCATTCCTCCGAGTGCCCACCGGGGTCGTACGGTTCCCTGCGTGGTGTCCGGCTCCTATGGCCGGGCGCGCTGGACTCGGTGCTCGCCCGGTGCACAGCATCACCGCGGCTCGAGCCCGTCTCCCGGATCGCGCGGAACCCGGCCGTGACCCTGAGCACGCTCCTGCCCGCCGGCCGCAGCGCACCATGGCCGGCGCGACGAGCGCGCTTCGGAGCGCCTGCACACATGCTCGAATCATCCGTCCCCCACGCGGACGGCGTCGCGACCCCGGATGTCGCCGCGCCGCCCGGCACGAACCCCGACCCCACCCCCGACGCCGTCGCGGCC
>NZ_SDPL01000149.1 GCF_004135055.1 Agromyces binzhouensis
CAGCCCGCGGTCGCGCGCCGCGCCCCCGCGTCGAACTCGGCGAGGTCGCCCGTCTCGCCGGCGCGGGCCGCGCGGCGGCCGAGCACGAGCATCGCGAACAGCAGCAGGCCGAGCGCCAGTGCGCCGATGCCGATCTTGACCGGCCACGGCCAGGGTGCGGGGGTGACGAACCCCTCGATGACCCCGGCGAGGAGCAGGAAGAAGACCAGCCCGATCGCGACCGAGAACAGGGAGCGCGCGTCCTCCGCGACGGCGGCGCCACGGGTGCGGGCACCCGGCGCGACCCAGGCCCAGAAGATCCGCAGCCCGGCCGCGGCCGCCACGAACACGCAGGCGAGTTCGAGCAGGCCGTGCGGGGCGATGTAGAGGAAGAAGGTGTCGGCCTCGTCGTAGGCGAACATGATCGCCGCGGTCAGGCCGAGGTTCTGGGCGTTCTGGAGGATCACCCAGGGCACCCAGACGCCCGTGATGCCGAACGCCACGCACTGCGCGGCGATCCACGCGTTGTTGGTCCAGACGGCCCCGGCGAAGGACGCGGCCGGGTTCTCGGAGTAGTAGGCGACGAACCCCTCCTCGGCGAGCTGCCGGAGCTCCTCCTCGCTGCCGAGGTTCGCGAGGACGCGCGGGTCGGCGAGCACCCACGTCGCGTACAGCGCCGAGACCGCGAACGTCGCGAGCGAGACGGCGAGGGTCAGCCAGCGCACCCGGTAGAGGGCGGCGGGCATCCCGACGAGGGCGAAGTGCGAGAGCTGCCGCAGGGGGTTCTCGGCGACCCCGGTGAACCGCAGCCGGGCGCGAGCGAGGGTGAGGGAGAGCCGCTCCCCCAGCGCGGTCGACCCCGCGGTCGCCTGGACGAGCGAGAGGTCGGCCGCCGCGGCCTGGTACCGCTCGATGAGCTCGTCGGCCTCCGCGCCGCTCGGGCGCGACCTGCGCGAGAGCGCGTCGAGCCGCTCCCAGTCATCGTGGCGGGCGGTCGCGAGCGCGTCGAGGTCCATCTGCTTGAATACTAGCCATGCCCGCCGACGCCGCCCCTGCGCGGACCTCGATCGCGCTCGACGACGAGGCGGTGCTCACCGGCGAGGCGGTGGCACTCGACCTGCGCCCGGCGAGCGCCGTCATGCGCGCCGGCGGGGCGGCGATCGACGTGATCCTCACGATCGTCGTGGGCCTGCTCGCGCTCCTGGCGATCTGGGGCCTCGACCTCGACGAGGCCGCGTTCCGCGCGGTCGGCATCGCGCTCCTCGTCGCGTGCCTCGTCGTGCTGCCCACCGCCGTCGAGACGGCCTCGCGAGGGCGCTCGCTCGGCAAGCTCGTCATGGGCATCCGCGTGGTGCGCGACGACGGCGGATCGATCGGATTCCGGCACGCCCTCATCCGCGCCCTCACGGGCGTGCTCGAGATCTGGCTCACCTTCGGCGGGCTCGCGGTGCTCGTCGGCTTCCTCAACCCCGACTCGAAGCGGCTCGGCGACATCCTCGCCGGCACGCACGGGCAGGTGGAGCGCGTGCGGGCGTACGTGCCCGCGTCGTTCGGGGTGCCCGTCCCGCTCGCCGCGTGGGCCGCGGTCGCCGACGTCGGGCGACTGCCCGATCCGCTCGCCCGCCGCGTCGCCACGTTCCTCCGCAACGCCCCGCACCTCGCACCCGCCAGTCGGCAGCGCGTGGCCGCGTCGCTCGCGGCGGAGGTCGCCCCGTTCGTCTCCCCGATCCCGCACGTCGAAGCCGAACTCCTGCTCGCCGGCGTCGCGGCGCTGCGTCGCGATCGCGACCTCGCGGCCCTCGCACTGGTCGACGCGCGCATGCGCGAACTGGGGCCGGTGCTCGAGTCCCGGCCGAACGGCTTCCCCGAGCGCTGACGCACGGTCGGAGGCCGACCGGGCGGCGTCCGAGACGACGGATGCCCCGGCGGCCGTCGCGCGCCGGGGCATCCGCCTCGAGGTCAGTACCGGTAGTGGTCGACCTTGTACGGACCCTCGACGGGCACGCCGATGTACGCCGCCTGCTCGGGCGTGAGCACGGTGAGCTCGACGCCGAGCGCGTCGAGGTGGAGGCGCGCGACCTTCTCGTCGAGGTGCTTGGGCAGCACGTACACCCCGATCGGGTAGGCGGTGGGACGGGTCCAGAGCTCGATCTGCGCGAGCACCTGGTTCGCGAACGAGTTCGACATCACGAACGACGGGTGCCCGGTCGCGTTGCCGAGGTTCATGAGCCGGCCCTCGGAGAGCACGAGGATGCTGCGTCCGGTCGGCAGGCGCCACTCGTGCACCTGCGGCTTGATCTCGACCCGTTCGGCGCCCTCGAGGGACTCGAGCGCCGCCATGTCGATCTCGTTGTCGAAGTGGCCGACGTTCGCGACGACCGCCAGGTGCTTCAGCCCCAGCAGGTGCTCGAGGCGCACGACGTCCTTGTTGCCGGTGCCCGTGACGAGGATGTCGACCTGCTCGATCACGGACTCGAGCCTCGCGACCTGGTAGCCGTCCATCGCGGCCTGCAGCGCGTTGATCGGGTCGATCTCGGAGACGATGACGCGGGCGCCCTGACCGCGCAGCGCCTCGGCCGCGCCCTTGCCCACGTCGCCGTAGCCCGCGACGAACGCGACCTTGCCGCCGATGAGGACGTCGGTCGCGCGGTTCAGCCCGTCCGGCAGCGAGTGGCGGATGCCGTACTTGTTGTCGAACTTCGACTTCGTCACCGAGTCGTTGACGTTGATCGCCGGGAAGAGCAGCTCGCCGTCGGCGTGCAGCTCGTACAGCCGGTGCACACCCGTCGTCGTCTCCTCGGTGACGCCCTGCAGCTCGGCGGCGATCCGCGTCCAACGATCGGGGCTCGCCGCGATCGAGCGGCGGAGCGTGTCGAGCACGACCCGGTACTCCGCACTCGCGTCGTCCGCCGACGCCGGCACGGAGCCCGCCGCCTCGAACTCGCGCCCGCGGTGGACGAGCAGGGTGGCGTCGCCGCCGTCGTCGAGGATCATGTTCGGCCCGATCCAGTCGGCTCCCTCGGCGTCGGCCTCGGCGCTCCAGTCGAAGATCCGGTCGGTGCACCACCAGTACTCCTCGAGCGTCTCGCCCTTCCAGGCGAACACCGGCACGCCGGCGGGCTCGTCGACGGTGCCGTCGGGGCCGACGACGACCGCGGCGGCCGCCTCGTCCTGCGTGGAGAAGATGTTGCAGCTCGCCCAGCGCACCCGGGCGCCGAGCGCCACGAGCGTCTCGATGAGCACGGCGGTCTGCACGGTCATGTGCAGGCTCCCCGCGATGCGGGCTCCTGCGAGCGGCTTCGACTCGCCGTACTCCGCGCGGAGCGCCATGAGCCCCGGCATCTCGTTCTCCGCGAGGCGGAGCTGGTGCCGTCCCGCCTCGGCGAGCGAGAGGTCGGCGACCTTGAAGGGCAGGGCGGATGTCGCGGAGGGCGTGACGAGGGTCATGGCGTCCATTCTCGCAGCCGCGCGGGCCGGAGGCATCCGGCCCGTCGCCGACTAGGCGCGGATGAGCGCGAGCACCTCGTCGCGGATCGCCGACATGGTCGCGAGGTCCTCGCCCTCGACGTTCAACCGGAGCAGCGGCTCGGTGTTCGACGGTCGCACGTTGAACCACCAGAACGGCTGGTCCTCGGCGGTGATGCCCGTCGCGGTGAGCCCGTCGAGCTCGTCGAACTCGACGCGGCCGGTGAACGCCTCGACGATGCGCGTGTACGCCGCGGGCACGTCGGCGACGGTCGAGTTGATCTCGCCGGACATCGCGTACGGCGTGAACCGCGCGGACATCTCGGAGAGCGGCGCGTCCTGCGAGCCGAATTCGGCGAGCAGGTGCATGGCCGCGAGCATGCCGTTGTCGGCGCCCCAGAAGTCGCGGAAGTAGTAGTGCGCCGAGTGCTCGCCGCCGAAGACCGCGTGCGTCTCGTTCATGCGGTCCTTGATCAGCGAGTGGCCGACGCGCGTGCGCACCGCGACGGCGCCCACGGCCTCGATCGTCTCGGGCACGAAGCGCGAGGTGATGAGGTTGTGGATCACGACCGGCTCGGCCTCGCCGAGGGCGCGGACGCGGGCGATCTCGCGCAGCGCGACGATGGCGGCGACGGCCGACGGCTCGACCGCCTCGCCGCGCTCGTCGACGACGAAGCAGCGATCGGCGTCGCCGTCGAACGCCAGGCCGAGGTCGGCGCCGTGCTCGAGCACCGCGCGCTGCAGGTCGACGAGGTTGGCCGGGTCGAGCGGGTTGGCCTCGTGGTTCGGGAACGTGCCGTCGAGCTCGAAGTAGAGCGGGATGATCTCGAGCGGGAGCGCGGGCAGGCCGGCCGCCTCGCCGAGGACCGCGGGGACGGTGAGCCCGCCCATGCCGTTGCCGGCGTCGACGACGACCTTCAGGGGGCGGATGCCGCCGAGGTCGACGAGCGTGCGGAGGTGCTGCGCGTACTCGGCGAGGACGTCGGCCTCCGTGATGCGGCCGGGCTCGGGGACCGCGGGGATCCCGCCGTCGAGGAACTCCGCGGCGCGGTCGCGGATGGCTGCGAGGCCCGTGTCGAGCGAGATGCCCTGGGCGCCCGCCCGGGAGAACTTGATGCCGTTGTACGCGGCGGGGTTGTGGCTTGCGGTGAACATCGCCGCGGGCGCGTGCATCGAACCCGACGCGAAGTAGGTCTCGTCGGTCGAGCAGAGTCCGATCGCGACGACGTCCGCACCGCGCGCCGCAGCCCCCCGGGCGAACGCCTCCGCGAATCCCGGCGAGGAGTCGCGCATGTCGTGCCCGACGACGACGCGGTCGCCGGCGGCTCCGACCTCGTCGACGAACGCCGCGCCGAGCGCCTCGACGACCTCGGCGGTGAGCGCCTCGCCGACGATGCCTCGGACGTCGTAGGCCTTCACGATCGTTTCGAGGCGCGCGCGAGCGCCCGTCTTCGCGGGGGGATTCATGCGGTGAACCCTACCTCACCGAGGGTGACGTGCCGGATGATCTGCCACCCGCGCGGAGCGGACGTGCGCTCGGCGTGGCGAGCGCACAGGTCGTACGAGTGCGGCTCGCGCGTGTAGGACAGCGGCCCCAGCACGGCGAGCGAATCGGCGTAGTCGTACGTCAGGGTCGCGACCGCCTCAGCGGTGCATGCGGTGCGCGAACAACGTCTCATGGCGACCCCAGCGTAGCGATCCGACCGGCCACTACGATGGAGGTCATGCCCCGTTCCCGTCGTGTCGCCGCGACGTCGGCCTCGCCGAGGCGCCTCTCGCGCGACCGTCACGGCCGTGGGATGCGCTCGGCCGTGACCGGCCCGCATCTCCCGCCCCTCCGGACCCGCATCGACGAGTTCGACGTGACGCTCGCCTCCACGGCGGCGTACCTCCGCGGGCTCTGGCCCGATCTCGAGGGCGTCTCGTTCCAGGTCGCCGATGCACCGGCCGAGGCGATCCACGACGACCACGTCGACCGCTGGCGGGTGCACCACGACGAGCGCCGGATCGTCTTCTACAGGCTCCCGATCGTGCGCTTCCTCCGCACGCAGGAGGGCGAGGAGAAGGACGAGCGGCTCCTCGTCGAGAGCTGCGTCTTCCGTGCCGTCGCGGAGTTCCTCGGACGTGATCCGTGGGAGCTCGCGCCGGGTCGGTACCGCCACCTGTGACGCGCCCGGTCGGCGCCTGAGCCGCTCCGGCGCCTCCGGGCGTCGACCTCGTCGACCTCCCCCGCCCTATTGCGGGAACACGCGCACCGGGGAGTCGAGGGGACCCGGTGGCGAGACCGGCATCGAGGCGAGCACGTCGCCGCCGCCGAAGGTGACCGCCGCGTGCATCCCCTCGACGCCGTCGAGGATGACGCGATCCCCGCCCCGGACGTCGACGGAGGCCGCGCCGCCGGCCGGAATCGCGATCGAGCGCTCGCTCCCGCCGATCGTGACCGTCGCAGTGGCCTCGTCGTCTCCGGGGTTCGCGAGGCGGAGGGATGCGTCGGGTCCGTCCGGGATCGCGACCGCGGCGCGCTCGAGGAGCGCGCCGGTGGCGACCGCCCAGGCGAGGTCCGCGAGGATCGGGTCATCGCCCTCGCCGAGGACCGTCGAGCGGGCCGCCGCGACCACCGGGGCGTCCGCGTCCACGACGACGGTGTACGAGCCGGCCTCGAGCGTGCCGAGCGGGAGGTCGGTGGTCTGGCCCGGGGCCAGCGTGACCTCGACCTGCGAGACGACGGTGCCGACCTCGTCGCGGACCTCGACGATCGCGGAGGCGTCGGCGCCGTCCGGGGCGAACAGTCGGACGGCCGGGAAGTCGTCGCCCTCGGCGTGGTCGTCGTCGGGTGCCACGCCCCGGACGTCGGTGACGACAAGCCCGGGCACGACCTGGCGCGTCGCCGGCGGGGCGACCGGGGTCGACAGCTCCACGCCCGCGGGCTCGAGGCCGAGCACGATCGAGTGCTGCAGCGCCGCGGCGATCGGCGCGCCCGCGCTGGTGACGTGGACGACCGGGGTGCGCACGCTCGGTGCGAGCCCGGCGAGCGAGACGACGCGCTGGCTCCCCGGGGGCACGACGATTCCGAGCCCCGACGGCGCATCGACCGCGCCGGTCTCCCCGGTCACGCGGACGTCGACCGTGGAGGCGACCTCGCCCGGGTTGGCGAGCAGCACGAGACCGGACCGTCCGACCTCGGTGGCACCGGCGAGGAGCCACGAATCGGATGCCGGTTCGACGCACGCCGCTGCAGCGAACCCGCGGAGGGACTCGGTGGCGGCCGCCTGCGACTGGGCGCCCGCGAGCATCCCGGCGAGCACCGCGCCGGGCTCGGTCGAGATCGCGACCGGCCCCCCGTCCGCGGCCGCG
>NZ_SDPL01000015.1 GCF_004135055.1 Agromyces binzhouensis
GCCTCACCGCGGCCGGCGTGCTCGCCGGCGCGCTCGTCGCCGGCGCTCCGGCGGCCGTCGCCGAGACCGAGCTCCAGCCCGGGCCCGAGCCGACGATCCACACCCAGGAGGCCTACGACCCCGAGTCCGACTTCACCGCGAAGTGGACCCGGGCCGACGCCCGACAGATCAAGCGGCTCTCCGACCCCGACGCGGGTTCGCGCGAGAACTCGATGCCGGCAGCGCTCACGATGCCGACCGTGCCGCAGGACTTCCCCGACATGTCGAACGGCGAGGTCTGGGTCTGGGACACCTGGCCCCTGACCGATGAGGACGGCAACCAGTACAGCGTCAACGGCTGGGAGGTCATCTTCTCGCTCGTGGCCGACCGCAGCCTCGACTTCGACGAGCGCCACCACTACGCCAAGATCGGCTACTTCTACCGCCCTGCCGGAGTCCCCTTCGAGGAGCGACCGGAGAACGGCGGCTGGACGTACGGCGGCCTCGTCTTCGACGAGGGCGTCACGGGCCAGATCTTCGAGGACCAGTCGTTCTCGCACCAGACCCAGTGGTCGGGTTCCGCCCGCATCTTCAAGGGCGGCGAGATCAAGCTCTTCTTCACGGACGTCGCCTTCTACCGCAACCCCGACGGCAGCAACATCAAGCCCTACGACCCGCGGATCGCGCTGAGCGTCGGCAAGCTGCACTCGAACAAGCACGGCGTCAGCTTCACCGGCTTCGACACGGTCCACGACCTCCTGCAGGCCGACGGCACCTACTACCAGACCGGTGAGCAGAACGAGTTCTTCAACTTCCGCGACCCGTTCACCTTCGAGGACCCGGACAACCCCGGCGAGACCTACATGGTCTTCGAGGGCAACACGGCCATGCCGCGCGAAGAGGCCTACTGCACGGAGGAGGACCTCGGCTACCGGGATGGGGACCCCTACGCGGAGACGGTCGACGAGGTCAACGCGTCGGGCGCGACGTACCAGATCGCGAACGTCGGCCTTGCCAAGGCGAAGAACACGGAACTGACCGAGTGGGAGTTCCTGCCCCCGGTCCTCTCGGCGAACTGCGTCACCGACCAGACCGAGCGCCCGCAGTACGTCTTCAAGGACGGCAAGGCGTACCTCTTCACCATCAGCCACCGCGGTACCTACGCGGCCGGCATCGACGGTCCTGAGGGCGTCTACGCGTTCGTGGGCGACGGCATCCGCAGCGACTTCCAGCCGCTGAACCAGGGATCCGGCCTGGCGCTCGGCAACCCGACGAACCTCAACTTCGCCGGCGGCCAGCCGTTCGCGCCCGACTACAACCAGCACCCGGGCCACTTCCAGGCGTACTCGCACTACGTGATGCCCGGTGGCCTGGTGCAATCGTTCATCGACACGATCGGCACGCACGACGACTTCGTGCGCGGCGGCACGCTCGCCCCGACCGTGAAGATCGACCTCGACGGCGCCTCGTCGGCCGTGGACTACTCCTACGGCGACGGCGGCCTCGGCGGCTGGGCCGACATCCCGGCGAACATCGCCGTGAACCCCGGCGGCAAGGTGCAGTAGCACCGAACCAGGCGGGCGGGATGCGGTGCTCAGCACCACCGCATCCCGCCCGCTCCGGCTCAGCCGGCGACCGTCACGACGTGCTCACCCCCGTCGGTGACGCCGGCCGAGTTCTCCAGCTCGATCGCATAGCGATGTTCGCCGGGCGAGGCGCCCCCGACGAGGAACGAGAACGTCCGCTCCGAGTCGGCGGTGCGGTATTCCCGGTCGACCACGCGGCCGCCCTCGAGGAGCCGGACGACGGTGGTCGGCTCGCCGAATCCGACCTTCACCTTGATCTCGAAGTCGCCGTCGGCATCCGGGCCCTTGCGGGGGCCGGTGAGCACCGTGACCTCGGCAGTGGGCGGTGCGGCGGTCGCGCCATCCGCCCCGGCCTCGCGGTACATCGCCCCGTGCATGGGCGTGACGGTCAGTGACTCGAGCCACGCGTCACCGCCCTCGGCCCACAGCCCGATGGCGTCGGCGCCCGCGTTCGGGAACACCTGGTCGGTGATCGTCGTGCGGCCGCCGTCGGCGAACACCTCGACCGAGGCGCGGTCGACGTAGACCGTCAGCGCGAGCTTCCCGTCCGCGAGCGCGACCGGGGCGTCGTCGAACGACGCGAACGCCGGGTGGAAGCCCGTGTTCCCCGAGTCGCGGCGGTCGACGAAGAGGCGGGCGGATGCCGCGTCCCACCCGATCCGCGTCGCCGATTCGTCGTCGCCCAGCACGCTGAGGCCCACCGCGTCGGCGTCGCCCGGGGTCAGGACCGCGTCGATGCGCACGACGTCGCCGGAGATGGGCAGCGTCTCGTCGCCGTCGGCGATCGCCCGCGCGCCATCCGCATAGGCCACGTCGGGCCGCTCGAGCTCGGCGAACTCGGGCACGACGCGCTGCGCGAGGCGCGGGCCGCGCTCGGTGCTCACGAGCTCCACGTCGCGGGGAAGCGCCATCGCGCTCCGCCACGAACCGGTCGGGATGTCGTTCGCGTAGTCCCAGTTGTTCATCCAGCCGAGCATGACCCGGCGGTCGTCGGGTGCGTTCGAGAACGACACGGTCGCGTAGTAGTCGCGGCCCCAGTCGAGCCAGTCGTAGCCCTCGATGCGCGGGGCGGCCGCGGCATCCGAGAACATGACCTGGTCGACGAGGATGTGCCCCCAGCCGAACCGGTTGTTGTCGACGAGCCTGACGGATGCCTCCTGCCCGATGTACTCCGAGACATCCCAGCTCACCCAGTCGAGGTTCTCGCTGTTGCGTCCGGTCGCCGTGCGGACGATCTCGCCGTCGACCACGAGGTTCACCGACGTCTCGTCGGAGCGCACCAGCGCGGGCTCGCCGCCGAGCACCAGGTGGTCGACGGTGAGGTGACCCCAGCCACCCGTCGCGCCGTCGTGCACCTGGAAGCGAGCCTCGCTCCCCGCGAACTCCGAGACGTCCCACGAACGCCAGTTCAGTTGCCCCGCCTCGGGGCCGGTGGCCGCGCGGACGACCTCGCCGTCGACGAGCAGGCGGACCTCGAGCGACCCGTCGGTTCGCTTGCCGCCGCCGAGGAGGAACGAGAGGTGGTCCTCGCCGGCCTCGATGGTGAAGGCCGGCGACGTGAGGTCGCCGAGGTTGTCGTCGCCCTTGGGGCCGCCCTCCCAGGTGTTCAGGCGCTTCTGCCCGAGGTAGTAGTCGCCGCCCGCGGTGGACGGGTTGCGCCAGGGCTCGGCGGCGAAGTCGCCGGTGACCTCCCACCCCGTGTCGGCGAGGTTCGTGCCGTCCGGGAACTCGAAGCCGTCGAAGAGCAGGCGGCCCGCGGGCGGCTCGTTGCCGAGCTGCGTGCCGTCGACGTGCGGGTGGTCGCCGCCGCCGACGAGGAGGTTCACGTGCTCCTGCTCGACGGTGAAGGTCGGCGACTCGAGGGTGCCCACGGGCCAGTCGCCGTCGTTGAACCCGTTGACGAGCCCGGCGCCGACGAAGCCCGAGACGGGGTTCTGGCCCGGAAGCGTGCCGGATGCGGGCTGGAGGCCCCACGGTCCGTCCTTCCAGTTGCCCGGCTCGTTGCCCACGACCCAGTCGCCCCACGTCCCGTCGTCGAACGAGGCGAAGACGTCCCCGGCCGGCAGCGCGTCATCCGTCACCGTGCTCTCGGAGGTGAACGTCGTGCCGTCGAAGTCGCCGACGAAGTACTGCCCGCCCGAGCCGCCCGCGACCGATCCCGGGTTGAGGTTCACGACGAGCACCCACTTGATGTTCGTCGGGTCGCCGTCGACCGCCATCGGGAACAGGTCGGGGCACTCCCAGATCCCGCCGGTGGCGTTCGCGGGACCGAAGTCGCTGAGGTGGGTCCAGTTCTTGAGGTCGTCGCTCCGGTAGAGCACGACCTTGTACTCCGTCGCCTCGACGGCGACCATCACCCAGTAGGACTCGCCGCTCGTGGGATCGCTGTACCGGATCACCTTCGGATCGCGGAAGTTGGCCGACCCCCGGTCGAGCACGGGGTTGCCCTCGTGCTTGGTCCAGGTCTGGCCGTCGTCGGTGCTGTAGGCGAGCGACTGCGCCTGGATGCCGGCGTGCGTGGGGTGCGCGGGCGTGTAGGCGCTCGTGTAGATCGCGACCATGGCCGGGTCGTCGGCGGTGCCGAAGCCGCTCGTGTTGCCGTCATCCACGACCACGGAGCCGGAGAAGATGTCCTCGATGGCGACGCCGTCCTCATCGAAGGTCTGCGGGATCGCGAGCGGCTGCTCGTCCCAGTGCACGAGGTCGGTGCTCGTCGCGTGGCCCCAGCTCATGTTGCCCCACCTGGTGCCCTCGGGGTTGTGCTGGAAGAACAGGTGCCACGTGCCGTCGTGGTAGACGAGGCCGTTCGGGTCGTTCATCCAGTTCTGCTCGGGGGAGAAGTGCAGGTACGGGCGGTACTGCTCGTCGGCCGGATCGACCGCCGTCTCCGCCGCCGCGGGCGGGAGGCCGCCCAGTGCCGTCGCGCTCGCGATCGCAGCAGCGATCGCGAGCGGCTTCCATCTTGATACCGTCGTCATCGACTGATTCGCCCTTCATTGCGCGTGTCACGTTCGAAACGTGACATCGTTGTCAGGAATCGGAGGCGACACTACGCATTGTCCGGCGGACAATTCAAGGGGTCGGCGACGACGATCGCCGAGCCGGGCTGAGCCAGCCCGGCTCGACCGAAGACGACCGGGCGCGACGGACGACGCCCGCCGCACACGGGTTCGCGATGGACGCTCCGGCGCGTCAGCTCGGAACGATCTCCGCCGTGCCCGGGGACCGGAGCAGTGCGCCGTCGTGCCGGACGGTCGCCGCCGCGATGCCCATGGCCTCGTCGAGCACGTCCGCCCATTCGACCGCAGTGCCGGGCACGCCGTCGCGCGCCAGACGCCGCACGACCGCCGACAGCGTCGCATCTCCGGCGCCCATCGTGTCGATGACCGGGCCGGGAAGGTCCACGACGTCGGCGTGCAGGCTCACCTCGCCGTCGATGATCGTGGCACCGTCGCGGCCCGCCGTCGAGAGCACGATCGGGTGACGCGCGCCGCGGAACCGGCCGACGAAGTCATCGAGCGCCTCTCCCGCGAGGAGGTCGGCGTCCTCATCGCCCGCCTTGACCAGCAGCGAACGGGTCGCCGCCCGCTCGAAGTTCGCGAGGAAGCGAGCGCGATCTCGCAGCATGCCCGCGCGCGGGTTGCCGTCCACGACGAGCCGCCGCTCCGAGTCGGCGACGGATTCGAGCAGGGCATCGACCTGCTCATCATCGTCGAACGGATAGCAGCTGACCACGACGAGGTCGGCCTCGTCGATGGCCGAGCGCACGTCTCCGCCGAACTCGATGCGCCGGTGGCGTGCCGCCTCGTTGAACTCGTATCGAGGCTCGCCTCCCTCCGACCGATCGGAGACGGCTCGCGATGTGCCGAGCGCGGACGGGCTCTCGACGAGCTGGACGCCGAACTCGTCCAGGAACGCACGGATCCGCTCCGCCGGTTCGTCATCTCCGAGCATGGCGATCAGCGTGGCTCGCTGCCCCAGCAGCGCCAGGCCGACCGCGACGTTCAGTGCGGCACCGCCGACGAATTCCCGAGAGCCGCTCGGGTCGCGCAGTTCGTCGATGAGCGCGTCGCCGATGACGGCGATCCGAGCGGTGCGGGGGGTGGAGCTGGTCATGTCATCCTTCCGGTCGGGGTGTGATCTCGCCGGACCCGCGCTCGATCAGCCGGGTCGGCACGACCGTCCGCGTCGCCGGCGAGGTGTCGCCGTCGAGCCGGGCGAAGATCCGTTCGGCCGCGATGCGACCGATCTCCTGAGGGTCCTGAGCGACCACGGTGATGCCCGGCTCGAGGAGATCGCCGAGCGGCACGTCGTCGAATCCGACCAGTGCGGTGTCGCGGTGGCGACCGAGCTCGCGGAGGGCGCGGATGACGCCGATGGTCACGAGGTTCTGGCTCGAGAACACCGCCGTGGGGGGTTCGTCGTCGCGGAACAGGTCGAGGGTCGCGAGCCGGGCGGACTCGGCATCGTGCAGTCCTTCGATGACGGGGATGTCGCGGGTCGGAACGCCGGCCGAACCGAGTTCGTCGAAGAAGCCGCGACGGCGCTCCTGCGCCGTGCGGATGTTCGGACGATCGCCGAGGTAGGCGATGCGGCGATGGCCGCGTTCGAGCAGGTGCCGGGTCGCCTCGCTCGCGCCCGCTGCGTTGTCGCTGACCACGCTGTCGGAGGTGATTCCGGCCGGTTCCCGGTCGACGAAGACCACCGGGGTGCCGCGGCGCAACTCCGGCGCCAGGTAGGTCTGGCTCTCCGACACCGTTGTCAGGATGAGTCCGTCGACGCGGCGGCGGAGGAACGCCGACACCGCCTGCTGCTCCCGGTCGGGGTCGTCGTCCAGGCTCGAGGCGAAGACGGCCACGCCGCGCTCGAGTGCCGCATCCTCGATGGCCCGGTGCATCGAGCCGGCGAACGGGTTGTCGACGCTGCTCACGAGCAGGCCGAGCGTTCGCGACCGGCCGTCGGCACGGCGCAGGTTCCCGGCCTGCAGGTCGGGTTCGTAATCGAGCGTGCGCGCCGCGGCGAGCACTTTCGCGGTGGTCGCCGCAGAGACGTTCGGTTCGCCGTTGATGACGCGCGAGACCGTCTTGATGCCGACGCCGGCGAGGGCCGCGACATGGCGCATGGTGGGTCGCGCACGGGCAGGTTCGGGCGCTGCACCACTGGTTGACAACGGTGTCACGTTTCGATCTCCAATGAGGGGGTTGGACTTGACTATACACATCGCGATCCGCTAGACCTACCGTGACATCGTTGTCAAACGGGCATCGATGCCCCCACACCAGGAGGAGATTCACCGATGAATCACGCACGCTCCGGCGCGCTCGGCCGCCGACTGCTCGTCGCCGGTTCCATCACCGCGACCGCCGCGCTCGCATTCACCGGCTGCGCCTCGTCGGGCGGTTCCGGCCAGGGCGCGAGCGGTGACGAGACGATCAGCGTCTCGCTCATCACCAAGACCGACACCAACCCGTTCTTCGTCGCCATGCAGCAGGGCGCCGAGGACATCGCCGACGAGTTGGGCGTCGAGCTGACGCTCGCGGCGGGCTCCGAGGACGGCGACGAGGACTCGCAGATCCAGGCGATCGAGAACGCGATCTCCCGCGGCGACGCCGGCATCCTCATCACGCCGAACGGCCCGGCGGTCGAGGACGCCCTCGTCAAGGCCCGCGACGCCGGTCTCTACGTGATCGCGCTCGACACGCCCCCGTCCGACCCCGAGTCGGTCGACATCACCTTCGCGACCGACAACTACCTCGCTGGCCAGGAGATCGGCACGTGGGCCGCGGCGAAGCTCGACGGCGAGAAGGCCACGATCGCCATGATCGACCTGTTCGACGACAAGGTCGTCTCGGTCGACGTCGCCCGCGACCAGGGCTTCCTCGACGGCATGGGGATCGACCTCGCGGATGAGACGAAGAACGGCGACGAGGAGTCGACCGGCACCTACTCGGGCGGAGACTACGAGATCGTCGGCAACGAGGCATCCCAGGGTGCTGAGGACGGCGGCCGCACCGCAGCCGAGACCCTCCTCTCGCAGAACCCCGACATCAACGTCGTCTACACGATCAACGAGCCGGCCGCGTACGGCGCCTACGAGGCGTTCAAGGCCGCGGGCAGCACCGACGGGCTCATCGTCGTCTCGGTCGACGGCGGCTGCGCGGGCGTCGACGCGGTGACCGAGGGCATCATCGGGGCCACGAGCCAGCAGTACCCGCTGAAGATGGCGGAGCTCGGCGTCAAGGCCGTCTACGACCTCGTCACCACCGGCGAGACCCCCGAGGTCAGCGAGGGCCTCGACTTCTACAACACGGGCGTCGCACTCGTGACCGACGACCCGCAGGACGGCGTCGAGTCGATCGACACCGCCGAGGCGACCGAGATCTGCTGGGGCTGACCCCTGCGACCGCGTGAGCGATGCGGGCCGGCACGGATGACGCGCCCCCTCGTCGGCCGGACGCCGGCCCGCACCGCCCACCCCTCGTTCCTCCTCTCCAGATCCATCCGAACGGAGCCCACGTGACTCAGCACACGACCGAGCCGCCCACATCGGCGCTCGACCTGGCCGAGGAATTCCTCGACCGAACCACCCCGCTCAGCCGCATCCGCAACACCCTGCACCGGCACCCGGCCATCAGCCCGGCCATCGTGCTGGTCGTCGCGGTGATCGTGTTCGGCCTGCTCAACGAGCGATTCCTCAACCCGACGAACCTCTCGCTCATCACCCAGCAGGTCGCCGTCGTCGGCACCATCGCCGTCGCGCAGACCCTCATCATCCTCACGGCGGGAATCGACCTGTCGGTCGGCGCCGTCATGGTGCTGAGCTCGATGGTGATCGCGCAGACCACGGTGCAGATGGGACTGCCCGCCGTCCTCGGCCTGTTCCTCGGGCTGGTCGTCGGCATGGCCGCCGGCGCGCTCAACGGCGCACTCGTGACGCGTCTGAAGCTGCCGCCCTTCATCGTCACGCTCGGCACGCTCAACATCTTCCTCGCGCTCACCCTGCTCTACTCCGGCGGCGCGACCGTTCGGGGCGGCGAGATGCCCGAGCTGCTCACGTGGACCGGCGCGACCTTCCCGCTCTTCGGCGTCAACATCACGGTCGGCGTGATCATGATGCTGCTGCTCTACGTCGTCATGTCCTACGTGCTGCACAAGACGGCCTGGGGACGCCACGTCTACGCCGTCGGCGACGATCGCGAGTCGGCGCGTCTGGCGGGCATCAGCGTGAACCGGGTGCTCATGAGCGTCTACCTCGCGGCGGGCGCGATCATCGCGATCGGCGCGTGGATCCAGATCGGCCGGTCGAACGCGGCGTCCCCGAACGCGGGCGCCGACCTCAACCTCGACTCGATCACCGCCGTCGTCATCGGCGGCACCAGCCTCTTCGGTGGGCGCGGGACCGTGTGGGGGACGCTCCTCGGCGCCCTCATCGTCGGCGTGTTCCGCAACGGCCTCGCCCTCGCGGGGCTCGACGTGCTCTGGCAGACCTTCGCGGTCGGCGTGCTGATCGTCGTCGCCGTCTCCGTCGACCAGTGGATCAGGAAGGTGCGCGCATGAACGCCCGACAGCCCGTGAACGAGACGACCGAGCAGGCCGCGGCGAGCGAGGACGGCCGGCAGCCGATCCTCCGCGCACGTCGCCTGGTCAAGACGTTCGGTCGGGTCGTGGGCCTCGACGGAGTGAGCCTCGAGCTCTACCCGGGCGAGGTGCTCGCCGTGATCGGCGACAACGGCGCCGGCAAGTCGACGCTCATCAAGTGCCTGACCGGCGCGGAGATCCCCGACGAGGGGCAGATCTGGCTGGACGGCCGCGAGGTGCACTTCAAGCGTCCGCAGGACGCGCGCGCCGCCGGGATCGAGACCGTCTACCAGAACCTCGCGGTCTCGCCCGCCCTCGACGTCGCATCGAACCTCTACCTCGGTCGCGAGATCCGCAAGAAGGGCGTGCTCGGCTCGGTCTTCCGCCTCGTCGACCAGAAGGGCATGCGGGAGAGCGCGAAGCGCGAGCTCACGTCGCTCGGGATCTCGACGCTCCAGGACGTCACGGTCGCCGTCGAGAACCTCTCCGGAGGTCAGCGGCAGGCCGTCGCCGTCGCCCGTGCGGCGGCGTTCGGCTCGAAGGTCGTGGTGCTCGACGAGCCGACCGCGGCGCTCGGCGTGCGCGAGTCGAACCAGGTGCTCGAACTCATCATGAGCCTGCGCGACCGCGGCATCCCGGTCATCCTCATCTCGCACAACATGCCGCACGTGTTCGAGGTGGCCGACCGCATCCACGTGCAGCGCCTCGGCAAGCGTGCGGCGACGATCACGCCGCAGTCCCACACGATGACGGACGCAGTGGCGATCATGACGGGGGCGAGCAAGGGATGACGGACGCTGCCGACGACGGTCGGGTCGATCTCGTCGCCGAGTTCACGGCGCTTCCCGGTCGGGAGGACGAGGTCCAGGCTCTGATCGCCGAGCTGGCCATCGCCGTGCGGTCCGAGCCCGGATGCCTCGTGTTCGACTCCTACGCGGTGGTCGACCCGCCCGCGGTGGCTGAAGCGGCCTCCGCTCCTCGTGTCGACGGGCGGCGCTTCGTGGTGGTCGAGTCGTATCGAGACGAGGAGGCCTTCGAGTCGCATCTCGCCCAACCCCACGGAGCGGTGTTCAACGCCGCGCTGGGACCGCTGATCGCGGAGCCGACCGGGTCGGTGCTGCGGTTCCTGCGCCCGGTGCAGTAGCCGCCGACCGGGCTTCGACGGGCCGCGCGAGTTCCGACCCGCGCGGCCCGTACGCATGCCCACTGCGACGCGCTGCGGCGACCGCGCGAACGACCGGGGTGAGCACGATCCAGGAGGCTTCGGGCGGGCGTCGCGTCACCGATGTCCGAGCAGCAGGCCACGTCCGCAAGGATGAGGATCCGCCGTGCGACCTCCTGGGCCGGCGGGATTCAGCCCGTCGCCTCGTCCTGCGGCGGGTTGTGCATGAACTCGAAGCGGATCCCGTTGTCGTCCTCGACGAACGACGCGTAGTAGCGGTCGTTGAAGCGCGGGTAGGGCTTGGGGTCGCGGACGGCCGTCCACCCGGCGTCCATCGCGATCGCGTGCAGTCGATCGACCTCGTCGCGCGAGTCCACGGCGAACGCGAGGTGCTGCCAGCCGACCCGGCCGTGCCGGTGCGGCCCCGTGCCGCGCTCCCGGGCAGGGAGCAGGACCAGCTCCTCCCTGCCCCTGTACCAGGACACCCCGTTGTCGGCGTCGAGCCGCGTGCAGCCGAGGGCCGTCATCACGGGATCGAACTGGGCGAGCGAACGGGAGAGGTCCTCGACGCTGATGCTGACGTGGTCGAAGAGGGCCATCCGGCCAGCCTAACGAGGCGCGAGTCGCGCCGGCTTCCCCGGAGGCCCTGCCCAGTAGACTCGCCCCACTGAGCGGCGCGGCGGCCGCGCTGAGCGCACCGGGGGTTGTGTTCGTGAGTGACGACGTCGGGACGACGGCTTCGCGTCCGTTCGCGTCGCGCCCGGCTGGGGCCGACGGCGGCGCGTCGAGCGCCGGATCGCCGACGGCACCTGGTCGGTCGCATCCGCGCGCGTGGTCGTGGCTGATGATCGCGACGTGGGTGTTCTGCATCCTGATCACGGCGACGCTGCTGTGGAGCCCGTACTTCGCGTTCGGGTTCCCGAACCGGTCGCTGCACCTCGTGCTCGACTCGATCGACGGCTTCGTGGCGCTGCTCGTGGCCTACCTGCTGCACAATCGCTTCGTCCGCCGGCGCCGGCTGCAGGACTGGCTGTTGTGCGAGGGGCTCGTGCTGCTCGGCCTGGCGGGGCTCATCGTCACCTACCTGATCGAGGACGTCGCCGGTATCCGCGACGGACGCCTGAACGTCTGGGTGCCGCTGACCGTGCGGGTCATCGGGGCGGTGCTGGTGCTCGCCGCCGCGCTCGCCGGGGATCGCCTCGGCCCGCGACGGCTCCGCTCCTGGTCGCTCGCGGCGCCCGTGCTCCTGATCCTCGTCGTCGCCGCGGCCGGGTGGGCGGCGTCCAGCGGACTGCCGGTCGCGCTGGGCGAGGACTTCTCCGCGAGCTCCGCGGTGGCGCCCGTCCTGGCGGGGCATCCGCTGCTGCTCACCGGGCAGGCGATCGGGGCGCTCTCCTTCCTCGTCGCCTCGATCATCGTCGCCCGGCAGGCGGCGCGCCGGAACGACGAGCTCCTGCGGTGGCTCGCCCCGGCAGCGACGCTGGCCGGGTTCGCGCGGCTGAACTACCTGCTCTACCCGTCGCTCTACACCGACTGGCTCTACACGGGCGACGTGCTGCGCACCGCCTGCTACGTCCTGCTGCTCGTGGGCGCGCTCCGGGAACTGCAGCTGTACTGGATCGCGCAGACGCAGGTCGCGGTCGTCGAGGACCGCCGCCGCCTCGCACGTGAGCTGCACGACGGCGTGATGCAGGAGCTCGCGTACATCCGCGTCGAGTCGGCGATGCTGCCCGATGCGGCCGCGTCGAAGAAGCAGATCACGGATGCCGCGGTGCGCGCGCTCGACGAGGCGAGGGCGGCGGTGAGTGCACTCGGCAGCGTCGACGACGAGCCGCTCGGGTACGTGCTCCACCGTGCGGCGCGCGAGCTCGCCGCCCGCTACGACGTGCGCCTGGAGGTCGACGTGGACGACTCGATCGCGGCCGACCGCGACCAGCGGCACGCGCTCGTGCGGATCATGCGCGAGGCCGTCGTCAACGCCGTGCGCCACGGCGACGCGCGACTCGTGCGCGTGCGCCTGGTCGGGCCCGACGGTGCGCGGCGGCTCACCATCGAGGACGACGGTGCGGGCTTCGCGGTCGACGCGGGCGCGTCGTCGGGCGGGTACGGGCTGGTCAGCATGCGCGACCGGGCGAAGGGCCTGCCCGGGTCGATGCGGATCGAGTCCGCCCCCAGTGAGGGAAGCACGGTGATCGTGACGTGGTAGCCGAGTCGATCACCGTCGTGCTCGCCGACGACCATGCGGCGATGCGGTCCGTCGTGCGCCGGGGGCTCGAATCGGGCGGATGCCGCGTCGTCGGCGAAGCCGCCACCGCCGACGAGGCCGTCGAGCTCGTGATCGATCACCGTCCCGATGTGGCGCTCCTCGACATCCACATGCCCGGCAACGGCATCCGCGCCGCCGAGGCGATCAGCCGCGCCGTCCCGACCACGGCGATCGTCATGCTGACCCAGTCGCGCGAGGACGACGACCTGTTCGACTCGCTGCGGGCCGGCGCGGCCGGGTACCTGCTGAAGGATGCCGCACCGCAGTCGCTCGCGGACACCCTCCGCGGCGTCCTGGCGGGCGAGGCGGCGATGCCGCCGGCCCTGGTGGCGCGGATCCTCGACGAGTTCCGTGGCCCTGCGCGACGCCGGTTCGGACGGGGCTCCGCGGCCGCGTCGAAGCTGAGCACTCGGGAGTGGGAGGTCATGGACCTGCTCCGGCGGGGCGAGAGCACCGACGACGTCGCGGCCCGGCTGTTCCTGTCGCCGACGACGGTGCGCGTGCACGTGTCGTCCGTCCTGCGGAAGCTGGCGGTCACCGACCGCGCGAGCGCGTTCCGCCTGCTCGAGGAGTAGCGACGCCGATGGCCCCGGAGGCGTCTCCGGGGCCATCGATCGTGGGGGCAGGTGCGACGCGACCTACTTCAGCATGAAGCCCGCGGTGATGGAGGATCCGTCATCCGTGGTCATCGTGACCAGGTAGCAGGCGCCGGGCTTCTTCGGGGTCGCCCAGTTCTGGACGAACTGGCCGCCGGTGACGTCGTATCGCAGCGCGGTGCCGCCGGTGGTCGTGAACTCGATCGCATCAGTCAGGGCATCGGCGCCGGGGCAGAGCGTCGGCGTCGCGGTGAACCGGTCGACCACAGCGGTGTCGGTGAGCTCCGTGGCGCCGGCGAACACCTCGAACTTCAGCGGCACCGTGCTCCCGCCCTTGACCGTGTTCCAGGTGCGGCCCATGTCGACCGGGGCGGTGAAGCCGGCGAGCGTCCAGCTCAGGACCGTGTACGAGAGCTCCGCCGTCGCCACGTTGCCCGCCCGATCGGTCGCGGTCGCAATCAGGGTGTGCGACCCGACCGCGGTGCTGTAGCCGGAGACGTCGCACGAGGCGAGACCCGAAAGCGCGTCGGATCCGTCGCAGGCCGGGACGGCCGGCACCTGGCCGAAGTAGTAGGACGAGCCGAACCCGCCCGCGAACCCGACCTGCGGCTTCGTCAGGTCGACGTTGAGGCCCGAGACCGTGTCGGTGGCGGTGTTGCCGGCCCAGTCGACCGCCGTGCCCGTGACCGTCTGGTTCGCACCCTCGAGCACGACGGCGTTGGGCCCGCAGGACTGGATGCCGGACCCGGTGCCGTCGTCGCAGGAGAACGTCACGCTCACCGGCGTCTTGTACCAGCCGTTCGCGTTGGCGGCGGCGGGGTCGAGCACGTGTCCGATGGTCGGCGCGCCGGTGTCGACGACGGTGTAGGTCACCGAGGCCGTGTCAGCGGCGAGCCCGCCGAGGTCGGTGTAGTCGCAGGTGGCGGTCTGCGTGCCGATGCCGTGCACCAGCGTGTTCGAGAGGGTCGCCGGGAACGAACTCGGCCCGTCCTCGGCGTCCGTCACCGCACACGTGGCCGCCGGTACTGAGCCGATCTCGTACTCCTGCGCCGAGACGCCCTGGACCACGACGGTCGGCTTCGTGTTGGTCGGCTGCGACTGGGTCACCACGATCGGGATCGACACCAGGTTGTGGTACAGCCCGCCCCCGGCGGGTCCGGAGATGATCGTCGCCGTGGCGTTGCCGCTGACTGCGTTCGACGCGGCGGAGAACGTGACGGTGAAGTCGACGCCGCAGTCCGTGATCTCGAGCGGATCCGGGTTCGCGGTGATGCCCGCGGGAGTGACGATGTCGAGCTTGAGCGGAGCTTCCCCGCTGTCGATATTGCAGCCGGAGTCGGGGTCGCCTCCCATGCCGCCCCCGCCTCCCGCGCTGTTCCCGATGAGACGGATTCCGGCACTCTGCGTCGCCGAGCTTCCGGCGACGAGCGTCAGCGGGGCATCCGTCGCCTCGATGGAATCGGCGATCGTGTCGGCGTGGGCCGCGAGGCTGCTGCCGAAGACAGCGGCGATGGTGAGGAGGGCGCCCGCGGTGGTCATGCCCGCGCGCTTCAGGCTTCGATTCATGGGCTCGTTCTGCTCTCTGGTCCGTCCGGCGAGCCCCATGCCGGAGCGGCCGTCCATTCGACGGTATGGATCGCCGCACGCCCCCGGAACAGGTCGCGCGTTCAAATCCCTGAACATCGACCCGAACGGGGGGTAGAGAGGTGGGGTGTGGCTACTCGACGAGCTTGCCGACCGTCGACACTTCGCGCATGAGCGCCGCGATCTCCTCCGGGATCGGGGGGATCGACTCGCGGGTCACGCCCGTGGTCGGGGACCACACGAGGTTGACCTGCAGGGCGGCATCCGTCTCGGGGTGGTCGGAGCGGTTGTGGCATCCGCGGGTCTCGCGTCGCTCGAGGGCGGCCTCGAGGGTCGCACGGGCGGCGAGCGCAGCCGACTTCAGATCGAAGGCGTGCGCGAGGTCCTGGTATCCGGCGAGGTCGGGGTGCACGCCGATGTCGGCCATGCGGGCCTCGATCGCGTCGAGCTCGGCGAGGCCGGCGAGCAGGCCCTGTTCGTCGCGGACCACGCCGGCGTGCTCGGTCATGGTGTTCCGGATGGCGCGCTGCAGTGCGCGGACGTTCTCCGGGCCATCCGCTGCCAGCAGGTCGTCGATCTCGGCGCGCGCAGCCTGCACCGCGGCCGCCGAGCGCTGCTGCGCGGTGAGCCCGCGCGAGTACCCCGCTGCGGCCTGGCCGACGATGCGGCCGAACACGAGCAGCTCGATGAGCGAGTTGCCGCCGAGGCGGTTCGCGCCGTGCAGGCCGGAGGAGGCCTCGCCGATCGCGTAGAGGCCGGGCACGTCGGTGCCGTGGTCGTCTGGCCGCACCCAGACGCCGCCCATCGAGTAGTGGGCCGTGGGCGCGATCTCGATGGGCTCCTTCGTGATGTCGCGCATCTGCAGCTCGAGCATGGTCTGGTAGACGCGGGGGAGGCGGCGCATGATCGTCTCGCGGGGCAGGTGCGAGACATCCAGCCAGACACCGCCATTGGGGGTGCCGCGGCCCTCCTTGATCTCGGTGTAGGCGGCGAGGGCGACGCGGTCGCGCGTGGAGAGCTCCATGCGCTCCGGGTCGTACTTCGCCATGAAGCGCTCGCCGAGGGCGTTGGTGAGGATGCCGCCCTCGCCGCGGGCGGCCTCGCTGATGAGCGTGCCGGCGGCGTTCTCGGGCTCGAGGATGCCCGACGGGTGGAACTGCACGAGCTCGGGGTCGCGCACCCGGCCGCCCGCCTCGACGGCGAGGCGCCACGAGTCGCCGGTGTTCTCGTCGCGGCGGGACGACGTGCGGCGCCAGATGCGGTTGTGGCCGCCGGCGGCGAGGATCACCGCGTCGGCGTGGATGAGGTACCGGGTGCCGTCCTCGAGGTCGAAGCCGTAGGCGCCGAAGACCGCGCCGTCGTCGTTCACGAGGATGCGCGTGACGTAGACGGTGTCGAGGATCGGCACGCCGAGCTGCGCGGCCCGGTTCACGAGCGTGCGCTGGATCTCGAGGCCGGTGTAGTCGCCCGCGAACGCGGTGCGGCGGAACGTGTGCGCGCCGAAGAAGCGCTGCGAGATGCGCCCGTCCTCCTCGCGGGCGAACGGCATGCCGTACCGCTCGAGGTCCTGGATGCCGCGGGCCGCGCCCTTCGTCACGGTCTCGACCGTGCGCGGGTCGGCGAGGAGGTAGCTCTCCTTCAGGGTGTCGGCGGCGTGCTGCTGCCAGCTGTCGTCGGCGTCCATGGTGCCGAGGGCCGCGTTGATGCCGCCGGCCGCGAGCGAGGTGTGCGCGTCGGACTTCGCGCGCTTGCCCAGTGCGAGCACGTCGACGCCGGCCTCGGCGAGTTCGATGGCGGCGCGCAGGCCCGACCCGCCCGTGCCGATGACGAGGACGGTCGTGGAGATCTGGCGCTCGGAAGCGGTGCTGGCTGCGGTGGTCATGCGTTCCACGGTAGGTTCGCGGCACCGATGCGTCCAATGCATCTTCCGACTGAATACCATGCACACGCGCTATCGAACGCGTACGCTACCGCCATGAACCTCGAGCAGCTCCGGTCGTTCGTCGAGGTCGCGCGGTTCGGCAACTTCACGCGCGCCGCCGAGGAGCTCTACCTCGCCCAGCCCTCGCTGAGCCGCCAGATCGCCGCGCTCGAGCAGGATCTCGGGGCCGAGCTCTTCCACCGCGCCCGCGGCGGCTCGACCCTCACGGTCGCGGGGGAGTCGTTGCTGCCGCTCGCCCGGCGCATGCTCGCCGACGCCGAGTCGGTGCGACGTGAACTCGCCGAGCTCGCGGGCCTCGAGCGCGGCCGCGTGCGGCTCGGCGCGACACCCACGCTCTGCATCAGCCTCGTCGCAGAGGTGCTCAGCACCTTCCACGCCGAGCACCCCGCCATCGAGCTGCACCTCTCGGAGCAGGGCTCGCGGCGCCTGCTCGACGAGCTCGCCGGCGGCGAGCTCGACCTCGCGCTCGTGACGACGACGGATGCCACGGCCCCGGGCCGCTTCACGGTGACCCCGTTGCTCGTCGAGGAGCTCGTGGTCGTGTCATCCGCCGCCGCACCGCCGGTCACCGATCGCGAGACGATCTCGCTCGCCGAGGTCGCGCGGCTGCCGCAGGTCGTCTTCAGTTCGACCTACGACCTGCGGGCCGCGACGGATGCCGCGTTCCGGGCGGCGTCGCTCGAACCGGACGTCGTGCTCGAGGGCGCCGAGATGGACGCGGTGCTGCGGTTCGTCGAGCGCGGGCTCGGCGTCGCGATCGTGCCCGCCCTCGTGCTCATCGACCGGCCCGAGCTGCGCTCGGTGCGGCTCGGCGAGCGCGCACTCGACCGCACGATCAGCCTGGCGCGACCGGCCGACGTCGCACCGACCGCGGCCGTCGAGGTCATGCGGCGGACGATCGCGGCGGAGGCGACGGCGTTCGCCGCCAGGGCGGGCGAGACCATGCGGGTGGCGACCTGACCGGACTGCGCGTTCGATCGCCATCGGGTGGTGTCGTTTGGAGCTGTTCCACAGCGATGCGCGCATTCTGCCGAGGTTTCCTCAAGATTTGAGCCAGAGTTCGCGCAGTCGGGTCGCGCGAGGCGCTACAACTTCCCCAACCCGAACTCGACTGCAGTGGAACTGGGGGGTCTCATGCGTTGGGTATGGTTCAGGATCGCCGCCGCGATCGTCGCGGGTACGGGGGTCCTCGCCGGACTTCTGGTGAACGTCGATCGCGCGTTGCGCGACGGCCAGGAGCTCGGGCTCGTGCTGGCGAACTACTTCAGCATGTTCACGATCGTGTCGTCGATCCTCAGCATCGTGGTGCTGTCGGTCGCGGCGCACTGGATGCGCCGGCACCCCGGCACGTCGCCCGAACCGGTCGGCATCGCGTTGGCGATCGCCGCGGTGACCGGCCCGGTGATCCTGCTCGGCATCGTGTTCAACGTGCTGCTGCGCGGCGAGCCGCCGGCCATCGCTGCGACCGACCCGCTCTGGGTCGCGAACCTGGACTCGTGGGCCACCGAGACCCTGCACGTCGTCCTGCCCGCGTACTTCGTGCTCGACCTGCTGTTCGCCTCCAGGCGTCGCGGGCTTCCCTGGCGGTCGCTCGCGGTCATCGTCAGCTATCCGCTGGTCTGGACGGTCTACACGATGCTGCGGGGGGAGCTCGTGCCGAACCCGGACGGAAGCGCGGAGTGGTGGTACCCGTACGGATTCCTCGACCCGCACATCGCCGGGTACGGGTCGGCGTTCGGGTACATCGGCGGGATCCTGTTCGCGTTCCTGCTGCTCGGGGTCGCGATCATCGGCATCGGTCGGTCCCGCGGACGCTACGCCGCCGCCCACGTCGGAGCGGCACGAGTGCGGATCAGCGCGCTCCCGGGCCAGGTCGTCGCATGGTTCCGGTGCCGCCGCCGCCCGTCGGGACCGTCGGTGGGCTGAGCGCGAACCCGAGTCGGAACAGTGCGGATGCCGCGGGGCTGCCCCGCGGCATCCGCTGCTGATCGGCGATCAGCGATCGGCGGTCACGGCGCGGTGCAGGTCACGCCCGAGCACTGCGGCTCCGTGAGGTTGCCCGCGGCCTTGTTGCCTCCGCCGTCGGTCGAGGCGACGGCCACGATGCCCTGGCCCGCGTTGTCCACCGCGGTGTTCTTCACGACGAGGCTGTTCGCCACGAGGAGCCCCGCGCCGCCGTTCGCCCAGCTCGCGTTCTGCGAGAGCGTCGTCCCGGACGTCTCGTTCCTCACGACGATGCCGTCGCTCCAGCTGGCGCTCACGCGGTTCTGCGTGAACGACGTGCCGGTCGCCCAGCCGAAGGCCGCGAGTCCGTGCTGGCTCGAGCCGGTCACGACGTTGCGCGACACCGCGTTGTCCTGCGATCCGTCGGCGACCGAGATGCCCCACGTGTTGCCGTCGACGGTGTTCTGCGTGACGATGTTGCCGGTGCTCAGGCCGAGGCGCACGCCGTCGCGACCGTTCGCCGAGACGGTGTTCTTCGCGACGAGGTGCTGGCCGCCACCGGCGAGGTTGACGCCCTGGTCGTTGGCCACCACGTTGAGCTTGCTCACGGTGGCTCCCCACGACTGGTCGAGGACGACGCCCGCCTGGAATCCGGTCACCGTGCCGTGGGTCACCGTGACGCCGGTTCGGCCTGCCGTGCGGACGGCGGCCCACGGTGTCGCGTACGCTCCGGGACCCGAGATGGCGTGACCGCCGAGGTCGAGGGTGACGCCGTCGGCGCCGATCACGAGCCCGTCGGAGGAGTCGTCGCAGACGAGGTCGGCGGTCAGCACGGTGTCGACCATGATGACGTCGCCGCATTCCGGCCCGTCGAGCGCCGATGCGGGCGCGCTTCCGACGAGTGCCGCGGTCGCGGCGAGAGCCAGGGCGGATGCCGCGGCGGCGGCCCTGCGCGTGAGGATGGACATCGCGAACCTCTTCCCCTCGCCGTCAGCACCGACGGCGTTCGGTACGGCCCGGCCGGGTCGCGAGGCCAACGCTAGAAGCGCTGATCAGGGCGGTCAAGCGAATCGACCGAGCCGCGGGCGGATGCGCCGCGTACTGGGGGTGCGCGGCACCGTCTCCCGAGTCGATGGGTCAGTGCGGGCGCCCGCCGCGCCCGCGTTCACATGCCGGGGATCTCGAGCGCCTCCAGCACCTCGATGGTGCCGATCTTCAGGTGCGGGTGGCCGTCCATGAGGGCGACGGCCGCATAGGCATCCGCCGCCTCGACGATCGAGTAGCCCGCGACATCCGACGATGACGCGGACGCGCCCGACGCGGCCACCGAGCGACCGTTGCCGACCGGCGAGCCGAAGTCGGCGAGCGCTTCGCCGACTTTCCCGGCCCAGGCCATCCACTCCTGCATCTCGGCCTGGCCCTCCTCGGGCGACTGCTGCATCTGCTCTTCCGCGCTGACGTCGGCCCGGTACAGCACGAGGTACTTCGCCATCTTCGCTTCCCCTTCGTCAGGTGCGCGGCGCCGACCTCGTGACGAGCGTCGACGCGCGCCATCGGGGCAGACGCTACTCCGGACGGCGTCGCGCCGCAGCATCCGCCGACGTCTCGGCCGCATGCTGCTGACGATGGCCGGATCGGGGTAGGTTACGGGCGTGGCATCCGCATCGCAGCGAGGCATCGCATGACCGGGTTCGCGTTGCCGGCTCCGGGCATCGTGCTCGGCGTCGCCTCCCTCGTGCTCAAGGAGGGCGCCACGATCGACGGGGCGCTCGCGGTCGTCCGTGCGGCCGTCGACGCCGGAGTGGCCGCGATCGACACCGCTCGCGCCTATGCCACGATCGACGACGATGCGGCGGGGGAGCGGATCGCGCAGCACGCCCGTTTGCGATCGCCGGGCATCCCGATCATCACCAAGGCCGGGCACTTCCGGCTCGGCCGCGCCGCGTGGGACTCCGACACCAGCGCGGAGCGCGTCCGCGCCGACGCGCTCCGCAGCCGCGAGGTGCTCGAGGCTCCGCCGTCGTTGCTGCTCCTGCACCGGACCGATCGGGTCGACGACCTGGACGCCCCGGTCCGCGAGCTCGCGGCGCTCCGCGACGAGGGCGTCGTGCAGGCGATCGGCCTGTCGAACGCGACGGTCGAGCAGCTCGACCGAGCGCGTTCGATCACGCCGCTCGACGCCGTCGAGAACCGGCTCGCGCTGGGCATCGACGAGGCGACCGAGTACCGCTACTGCCGTGACGCCGGCATCCCGTTCCTCGCCTATGCGCCGTTCGGCGGGCCGAAGGCCGACCCGCTCGCGACGCACGTGCCGCACGTCGCGGCGATCGCACGCGACCGGGGCGTCTCGGCGCACCGCGCCGCACTCGCGGCGATGCTCGACGCGATGCCGGGTGCCTGGCCGGTCATCGGCTCGACCCGCATCGACTCGGTCCTCGATTCGCTGGCCGCCGTCGACCTCGCCGTCGACGACGAGCTGCGCGCGGCGTTCGT
>NZ_SDPL01000150.1 GCF_004135055.1 Agromyces binzhouensis
GTCGCCGCGGCCGACGCCGAGGGCGTCCCGTTCGCGCTCAACGCGCGCACCGACGCCTGGCTCCGCGGCGGCGACCGCCCGAGCGAGGAGCGGACGGCCGACGCGATCGAGCGCGGACGCGCCTACCTGGACGCCGGCGCGACGTGCGTGTTCGTTCCCGGGAACTTCGGCGACGACGTCGTGGCCGAGCTCGTCGACGGCATCGGATGGCGGCGTGTCAGCGTGATCGGGCTCCCCGACGTCCCACGGCCCGAGCGCCTCGCGGAACTCGGCGTCGCGCGCATCTCGTACGGGCCGACGACGCAGCGCGTCGCGCTCGGCGCCCTGCAGGACCTCGCGGCGATGCTCTACGCCGGCGGCGTGCCTCCCCGCGGCATCCGCCCACTGAACTAGACCGACCGGATCGGCCGGGATCGCACACCGAGAGGATCGCGCATGGGCGATGGCACCACCATCGAGATCACCGGACTCACCAAGCGCTTCGGCGCCGTCACGGCGGTCGACGACCTGACCTTCACCGTCGAACCCGGTCGCGTGACCGGGTTCCTCGGGCCGAACGGCGCCGGCAAGACGACCACCCTCCGGACGCTGCTCGGGCTCGAGCGCCCGACGGCGGGGACGGCGACCTTCGGCGGCACCGTGTACCGCGACCTGGAACGGCCGCTCGAGACCGTCGGGGCGGCGCTCGACGCGGCGTTCCACCCGGGGCGCACCGCCCGCGATCACCTCCGCGTGACGGCGACCGCCGCGGGCATCCGCTCGTCGCGCGTCGACGAGGTGCTCGAGCAGGTCGGGATGTCGGAGTTCGCCGGTCGCCGCGTCGGCGGCTTCTCGCTCGGCATGCGGCAGCGCCTGGCGCTCGCGACGACCCTGCTCGGCGATCCGCGCGTGCTCGTGCTCGACGAACCGATCAACGGGCTCGACCCCGAGGGCATCAGGTGGATCCGGGGATTCCTGCGATCCCTCGCCGCCGACGGCCGCACGGTGCTCGTGAGCTCGCACCTGCTCAGCGAGGTGCAGCAGTCCGTCGACGAGGTCGTCATCATCTCCCGCGGGCGGCTCGTTCGCACCGGCACGCTGTCGAGCCTGGAGCTCGACGCCTCGCCGCGGACCGTCGTCGACTCGCCCGACCGCACGCGACTCGCGGCAGCGCTCGACCAGGCCGGCCTCGACTACGCGGAGGGTCGCAGCGGGTTCATCGTCTCCGAGCCCGACCCCGGCGTCGTCGGGCACGCCGCGTTCGTCGGCGGCGTGGAACTGAGTTCGCTCCATCGACTGAAGTCGGGACTCGAGGAATCGTTCCTCGCGCTCGTCGACGAGGGCGCGGGGGCGGAGTGATGTCGATCCTGCGATCCGTCGGCACGGAGTTCCAGAAGGTCCTGACGACCCGCATGTGGTGGCTGCTCGCGATCGTGCTCGTCGGGTACGTCGCGCTGATGTCCGGCGGGTTCGGCGCGTTCCTCGGCTGGGCGGCGGAGAACCCGGATGCCGCGGCCTCGGCGGGCGGGAGCACCGCGATCCCGCCCGGGGTGGAACTGGCGCCGCTGCTCTACAGCTTCGCCTCGTCCATCGGGTACGTCTTCCCGGTGCTCCTCGGCGCCCTCGCGGTGACCACGGAGTTCCGCCACCGCACGCTCACGACGACGTTCCTCACGGAACCGCGCCGCACGACGGTGCTCGCCGGCAAGTTCGTCTCGCAGCTGGTGGTCGGCGCGGCGTTCGGCGTCATGGGCTTCGCGACCTCGGTCGCCGCGGGCGCCGCCGCGCTGGCCGCATTCGACCTCGACACCGGCCTCGACTCGAGCGACACATGGGCGCTGGTCGGGCGCGGGATCCTCGCCATGGCCCTCTGGGGTGCGATCGGCGTGGGGCTCGGCGCCCTCGTGCCGAACCAGGTCGCTGCGATCGTCATCGTGATCGCGTTCACGCAGTTCTTCGAACCGGTGCTGCGGCTCGTGTCCACGCTGAACGACGTCACCGCGTCGATCGGACGGTTCCTGCCGGGAGCGGCGAGCGACGCACTCGTCGGCGCCTCGTTCTACAGCGTCGCGTCCCTCGGCGCGGCCGACTCGCTCGAGTGGTGGCAGGGCGGCCTGGTGCTCCTCGGCATCGCGGTCGTCACGACGGTCGTCGGCGGGGCGACGACGTGGCGGCGCGACGTATCGTGACGGGCCGCCGCGGGCGTAGCATCCGTCCATGAGCGTCCTCGCGATCGTCGGCAGCATCGTGGTGGTGCTCGCCGCGCTGCTCCACGTGGTCATCTTCGTGCTCGAGAGCGTCCGCTGGATGCAGCCGTCGACCTGGCGCGTGTTCGGCGTCCGCGATCGCGCCCAGGCCGAGACGCTCCGCCCGATGGCCTACAACCAGGGCTTCTACAACCTGTTCCTCGCGATCGGCGCGCTGGCCGGCGTCTGGCTCTACTGGACCGACCTGCCGAGGGCCGGGCTCGCGCTCGCCCTGTTCAGCACGGCCTGCATGGCGGCGGCGGCCGTGGTGCTGACCACGACCGGGCCGGGGTACCTGCGGCCCGCGCTGATCCAGGGCACGCTCCCCCTCATCGGGTTCGTGCTGCTGCTCCTGGCCTGACTCGGCGGCGGGCGGCGCTCGCGGCTCAGTCGCCGCTCGTCTCCTCCTGCGCGAAGTCGTCGGGGTCGGGCTCCGCGACGACCGCCTCGGCGCCGTCGTCGGACGGCGCACCCACCTTCAACCGGTCGATGAGCTCGGTCGCGCGGCTCGTGCTCAGCACGAGGCGCCCGAACTCGCCGTCGGACAGTTCGAGCACGACGGCCTGCCGCTTGCCCTTCACGAGCACGAAGTCGCTGCCGCTGTGCGTCTTCCAGACTCCGACGGCGATGACGAGCGGCACCTCGGTGCCCCGGCGGCGGATGCCGCGGACCCAGATCCAGGGGTCGTCGGTGATGATCGCGGAGCGGATGTCGTCGCGCTGGACGATCACGTCGGCGCTCCGCAGCGCGAGCGACTTCTCGGCCGGCGTGAGGTGGACCTCGAGCCGGTCGTTGTGGACGCGCAGGTTGGCCATGCCTTCCATCCTGCCCGAGCCCGCCGTCAGGGGCGTCGTCGACGCTCCACAACGGTGCGATCGGTTCCGTTGCCGGAACCTCTCACTCCGGGCGGGTTCAGGCCGCGGGCGGGCGGGCGGATGCCGCGGCGCGGGCCGCTGCCGGGAGGGCGTCGAGGATCCGCGAGATCGCCGCATCGTCGTGCGCGGCGGTCACGAACCACGCCTCGAACACGCTCGGCGGCAGGGACACCCCGGCGTCGAGCATCGCGTGGAAGAAGGGCGCGTAGCGCCACGACTCCTGCGCGAGCACGCCGTCGTAGTCGGCGGCGCCGCCCGCGACGGCCTCGCCGAAGAGGAAGCTGAAGAGGTTGCCCGCGACCTGCACGCCGTGCGCGACGCCCTCGGCCGAGAGCGCGGCGGAGACCTCGCGCTGCAGGAGGCCGCTCACCTCGTCGAGCCTCGCGTAGACGGCGTCGTCGGCCAGTCGGAGCGTCGTGACGCCGGCGGCGACCGCGACCGGGTTCCCCGAGAGGGTGCCCGCCTGGTACACGGGGCCGAGCGGGGCGAGCCGCTCCATGATCTCGGCGCGGCCGCCGAGCGCGGCGACCGGCATGCCGCCGCCGACGACCTTGCCGAACGTGACGAGGTCGGGCGTGTACGCGGCATCCGTCTCGGCCTCGATGCCCCACCAGCCGGCCTTCGAGACCCGGAAGCCCGTGAGCACCTCGTCGCTGATGACGAGCGCGCCGTGCGCGTGCGCGAGGTCGACGAGCGCCCGGTTGAAGCCGGGCAGCGGCGGGACGACGCCCATGTTCGCGGCGGCGGCCTCGGTGATCACGGCGGCGATGCGATCGCCGTGCTCGGCGAAGACCGCGCGGAGCGCGTCGAGGTCGTTGTAGGGCACCACGAGCGTGAGCGCCGCGATCTCGGCCGGCACGCCCGCGGAGCCCGGCAGCGCGAACGTCGCGAGCCCCGAGCCCGCCTCGGCGAGCAGGCCGTCGGAGTGGCCGTGGTAGTGCCCGGCGAACTTCACGAGCAGGTCGCGGCCGGTGAAGCCGCGAGCGAGGCGGATGGCGCTCATCGTCGCCTCGGTGCCGGTCGACACGAGGCGCAGCTTCTCGACCGGCGCGACGCGCTGCTCGATGAGCTCGGCGAGCTCGGTCTCGACGGGCGTCGAGGCGCCGAACGAGAGGCCGCGCGACGCGGCCTCCTGCACCGCGGCGATCACCTCGGGGTGCGCGTGGCCGAGGATCGCGGGACCCCAACCGGCGACGAGGTCGACGTACTCGCGCCCTTCGGCGTCGGTCACGTACGGCCCGCGGGCCGAGACGAGGAAGCGCGGGGTGCCGCCCACCGAGCGGAAGGCACGCACGGGCGAGTTCACGCCGCCCGGGATCGCGGCCTGCGCGCGGGCGAAGAGGTCGGCGTTCGTCGCCGTGGCGGCGGTCGCATCGGTCGCGGTCATTCGGTCCCCTCCCGGAGCCATCCGGCGAGCTCGGTCGCCCAGTAGGTCAGCACGACGTCGGCGCCCGCGCGACGGATGCCGCGGACGGATTCGATCACGGCGCGACGGCGGTCGATCCACCCGTGCATGGCGGCGGCCTCGATCATCGAGTACTCGCCCGAGACCTGGTACGCCCAGACGGGCACCTCGCTCGCGGCGGCCACGTCGGCGAGCACGTCGAGGTACGAGCCCGCGGGCTTGACCATCACGACGTCGGCGCCCTCGTCGATGTCGATCATGGCCTCGCGCAGGCCCTCGCGGCGGTTGCCGGGATCGAGCTGGTAGGTGCGGCGGTCGCCCTCGAGCGTCGACTCGACCGCGTCGCGGAACGGGCCGTAGAAGGCCGAGGCGTACTTGGCCGAGTAGGCGAGGATCGCGGTGTGCGCGAACCCGGCGCCGTCGAGCGCGTCGCGCACGGCGGCGACCTGGCCGTCCATCATGCCCGAGAGGCCGAGCAGCTGCGATCCGGAAGCCGCCTGCACGAGCGCCATCTCGCGGTAGCGCTCGAGCGTCGCGTCGTTGTCGACCCGGCCGAGCGCGTCGAGCACGCCGCAGTGCCCGTGGTCGGTGAACTCGTCGAGGCACAGGTCGGTCTGCACGACGAGCGCGTCGCCCACCTCGTCGGCGACGACCCGGGTCGCGACGTTCAGGATGCCGTTCGGGTCGGTGCCGCACGAGCCCGTGGCGTCACGGGTCTCGGGCACGCCGAACAGCATCACGCCGCCGACGCCCGCGGCCGCGGCATCCGCCACCGCCTGCTTCACCGAGTCGAGCGAGTGCTGCACGACGCCCGGCATCGAGGCGATCGGCATGGGCTCGGTCACGCCCTCGCGGACGAAGATCGGCAGGACCAGCTCGGCGGGGTCGAGGCGGGTCTCGGACACGAGGCGGCGCAGGGCCGGCGTCTCACGCAGGCGCCGGGGCCGCACGCGGGGGGCTGGTGCGGAAGTCACCCGCCAAGCCTACGCGCGCGCGGCTGGGCGGTCGGTGGGCGCGGTGCGCCGGCGACGCGTGCCGCGCAGGAGTGCGATTTCCGGGGTGGAGGCCCGGATGGAACCGCGCTCCAGCCCGGAAAGCGGGACTCGGATGCGAGCGAGCGGATGCCGCGCGCAGGTCAGGCGCGCGCGAGCGCCGAGTTCACGACGGCGTCGATGAGCGACTCGGCCGAGCGCTCGGCCGCGATGACGTCGACGCGGAGGCCGAACGCCGAGGCATCCTTCTGCGTCTGCGGGCCGATCGCGGCGACGAGGGTCTTCTCCGGGATCGGGCCGAGCTGCGCCTGGACCTGCTCGGCGACGCTGCCCGACGTGACCAGGATCGCGTCCACCTTGCCGGCGCGCACGTCGTCGACGACCTTCTGCGCGACGGGCACGCCGACCGTGCGGTACGCGACGACGGCCTCGACGTGGTGGCCGATGCGCTCGAGGCCGATGGAGAGCACCTGCTTGGCGATCGCCGAGCGCAGCGCGAGCACGCGGAGCGGCACGACGCCCTCGGTGGCGGCCTCCCACTCCTCGAGGAGTCCCCGCGCGGAGTTCTCCTCGCTGGGCACGATGTCGGCGCGGTATCCGGCGGCGACGAGGGCGGCCGCGGTGGTCTCGCCCACCGCGGCGACCTTCGTCGACTCCGGGATGACCGCGCCGTACGAGGACAGCACGTCGACCGTGGTCGCGCTCGTGACCGTGACCCAGTCGAACCCGCCGGAGGCGAGCTTCGCGAGGGCCGCCTCGAGCGCGGACTGGTCGTCGGTCGGCGCGAAGTTGATCATCGGCGCGATGACGGGCGACGCACCGCGGGCGCGGAGCGATGCCGCGACCGAATCGCCCCACGGCCCCCCTCGGGGCACGAGCACGCGCCACCCCGCCAGCGGCTTGGAACCGTCGGCTCCGGGCAGGTTGATCGCGCCGGTCATCGGTTCGAATTCGGTCACGGCGACTCCTGGGCAGGTGCGAGATCGGCGGCGCCGTTGCCGAGGAGGTCCGCGACGACGCGGGATGCGACGTCGCGTGCCGCGTCCGCCAGGTCGGCGGCCGAGCGGCTGTCGGGGGTCGCGGCGTGCGAGCTGGTCAACTGCCTCGCCCCGTCGGCACTGTACACCGTCGCCGTGAGGAACAGAAGTTCGTCCTCCACGAACGCGGTGGCCCCGACGGGGGCCGCGCAGCCGGCCTCGAGACCGGCGAGCACGAGGCGCTCCGCGAGCACCGTGGCCCGCGTCGTGCCGTGGTCGACGGCGTCGAGCGCGCGCTGCAGGTGCCGCGAGGCG
>NZ_SDPL01000151.1 GCF_004135055.1 Agromyces binzhouensis
CGTCGGATGCCGCACCGGGCACCTGGCCCGACGCGATCGCCGCGTTCTCGGCGGCGCGCTTGGCGGGGTTGCCCGAGCGCGAGCCGCCGCCCGACTTCTTCTTGCCCTTCGCGGACTGCCGCTTGCCGCCGCCGTATCCGCCGCCGCCCGGGATCGGGCCCATGCCGGGGATCTGCGGCGTCCCGCCGCGCGCGACGGTCTTCATCATCTTCGCGGCCTGCTCGAAGCGCTGCACGAGCTGGTTGACGTCGGTGACCGTCATGCCGGAGCCCTTCGCGATGCGGAGGCGACGGGAGCCGTTCAGGAGCTTCGGGTTGCGACGCTCGGCCGGAGTCATCGACTGGATGATCGCCTCGGTGCGCACGATCTCGCGCTCGTCGAAGTTCTCGAGCTGCTGCTTCATGCCGCCGGCACCGGGCAGCATGCCGAGCATCTTCTTGATCGAGCCCGCGCCTCGGAGCTGCTGCATCTGCGCGAGGAAGTCCTCGAGCGTGAACTGCTCGGTCGCGATCTTCTCGGCGACCTTGAGCGCCTCCTCCTCGTCGAAGGCCTGCTGGGCCTGCTCGATGAGGGTGAGGATGTCGCCGAGGTCGAGGATGCGGCTCGCCATGCGGTCGGGGTGGAACGGCTCGAAGTCGTCGAGCGTCTCGCCGGTCGACGCGAAGATGATCGGCCGCCCGGTCACGGATGCCACGGAGAGCGCGGCGCCGCCGCGCGCGTCGCCGTCGAGCTTGGAGAGCACGACGCCCGTGAAGTCGACGCCGTCCTGGAACGCCTTGGCGGTCGTGACGGCGTCCTGGCCGATCATGGCGTCGATGACGAAGAGCACCTCGTCGGGGTTCGTGGCCTTCCGGATGTCGGCGGCCTGCTTCATCATCTCGGCGTCGACGCCGAGGCGGCCCGCGGTGTCGATGATGACGACGTCGTGCTGGGCGCGCGAGGCCTGCGCGACGGCGTCCTTCGCGACCCGCACGGGGTCGCCCACGCCGTTGCCGGGCTCGGGCGCGAAGACGGTGACGCCGGCCTGGTCGCCCACGACCTGGAGCTGGTTCACGGCGTTCGGGCGCTGGAGGTCGGCGGCCACGAGCATGGGCGTGTGGCCGTCCTTCTTGAGCCACTTGGCGAGCTTGCCCGCGAGGGTCGTCTTTCCCGCGCCCTGGAGGCCCGCGAGCATGATGACGGTCGGCGGGTTCTTGGCGAACTGCAGCCGACGCTGCTGGCCGCCGAGGATGCCGACCAGCTCCTCGTTGACGATCTGAACGACCTGCTGGGCGGGGTTCAGCGCCCGGTTGACCTCGTCGCCCAGCGCGCGCTCGCGCACCGTCGCGGTGAAGCCCTTGACGACGTCGAGGGAGACGTCGGCGTCGAGGAGGGCGCGCCGGATCTCGCGGACGGTGCCGTCGACATCGGACGCGGTGAGCTTGCCCTTGGTGCGGAGGTTCTTGAACGTCTCGGTGAGACGGTCGGAGAGGGTGCCGAACGTAGCCATGATGCCGTCAAGTCTAGAGGGCGACTCCGGGGCATCCGCTCAGGGGGTCAGCCCTCGAAGCGGACGTCGACGATCTCGCGCTCGAGGTCGATCGAGGCGACGAGCCGCTCGTCCGTGTCCTCCGGTGCGAGGCCGTACTCGAACTCGGCGAACGCGTCGCCGGGCTCGTCGGCGTCGGGACGCAGGTCGACGCCGAGGAGCGACATCGAGCGGAGCGCGTCGATCTGGCGGTCGCCCGAGTCGCGCCCGATCGCGGCCTCGACCTCCTCGGACTGCTCGAGCCCGGGGTCGAGGACCGTGGCGAGGAACCGCATCACGGGCGACGAGCTCGAGTCGAGCTGCGTGACGAACGCCGAGCGGAGCTCGTCGTCGACGAGTTCGATCTCCCCGACGAGCGTGGCCGCGACGTCCAGCGCCGTGCGCGCGACGGTGTCGGCGTCGGCGTCGAGGACGACCTCCACGCGCTGGTCGCCGTACTCGACGTCCTCCGACCAGTAGTCGCCGACGAGTCCGAAGTAGTCGTGCTCCATGGACATCCCGCTCTCTCCCCTCTCAGCCGACGAGCTGCTGCGCGAACACGTGCGGCGTGAAGCCCGTCAGGTCGCCGATCCCCTCGCCCTGCCCGATGAGCTTGATCGGCAGCCCGGTCTTCTCCTGCACCGCGATGACGAACCCGCCCTTGGCGGAGCCGTCGAGCTTGGTCAGCACGAGGCCCGTGACGCCGCCGTGCTGGATGAACGCCTCGGCCTGCGCGAGCCCGTTCTGGCCGGTGGTCGCGTCGAGCACGAGCAGGACCTCGCTGATCGGCGCCTGCTTCTCGATGACGCGCCGGATCTTGCCGAGCTCGTCCATGAGCCCGCCCTTGGTGTGCAGGCGGCCTGCGGTGTCGATGATGACCATCTCGGTGCCGGTGCGCTTGGCGTAGTCGACCGTCTGGAAGGCGACGGAGGCCGGGTCCTGGCCCTCGCGCTCCGGGCGCACGACCTGGGCGCCCGCGCGCTCCGCCCACGTCGCGAGCTGGTCGACCGCCGCAGCGCGGAACGTGTCGGCCGCGCCGACGACGACGCTCCGGCCGTAGTTGCCGAGGAACTTCGCGAACTTCCCGATCGTGGTCGTCTTGCCGACGCCGTTGACGCCGACGACGAGCACGACCGCGGGGCGCTCGGTGAGCTTGAGCGTCGGGTCGTACTTGGCGAGCCGCTCCTCGAGGGTCTCGCGGAGCATCCGCTGCACGTCACGAGGGTCGGTGGTCTTGTACCGCTCGACCTGCGCCTTGATCGAATCGACGATCTCCTCGGTCACCGCCGGACCGAAGTCGGCGCGGATGAGCGCGGACTCGAGGTCGTCCCAGGTGTCCTCGTCGATCGTCCTCGCGCCGAACACGTTGCGGAGGGCCGACCCGAGCGACCACGATGCGCGTTCTGCCATGCCTCCCAGCCTACGGGGGCGGATGCCTCCGGCTCGCCGCGCCTGACGACCCGATGCCGCTCGCCCGCGCCCGCGTACCGGCCGCGCGTCCCGACGGCAAGGCCTTGCCCGTCCACGCTTCGCGCGGAAGCATCGGGCTGGGCGGAAGGAGACCACCATGCCCCTCGTCGGATTCCACGCGTCGCACGAGCAGCTCCCGCCGAGCGCGCTCCTCGACGCCGTCGTGCATGCCGAGCAGGCCGGCTTCGACGCCGCCATGTGCAGCGACCACTGGGCGCCGTGGAGCGTCCGCCAGGGGCACTCGGGCTACGCCTGGTCGTGGCTCGGGGCGGCCCTGCAGGCGACCTCGTTCTCGCTCGGCGTCGTGACCGCGCCGGGCCAGCGGTACCACCCGGCCGTCGCAGCGCAGAAGATCGCGACGCTCGGCGAGATGTTCCCCGGTCGGTTCTGGGCGGCGATCGGCAGCGGCGAGGCGGTGAACGAGCACATCACGGGCGAACCGTGGCCCGACAAGGACACGCGCGATCGCCGGCTCGCCGAGACGATCGACGTGATGCGACGGCTCCTCGCCGGCGAGACGGTCACCCATGAGGGCACGGTCAGCGTGCACGAGGCTCGGCTCTGGACGCGGCCGGAGGAGGCGCCGCCGCTCATCGCCGCCGCGGTGAGCACCGAGACCGCGGCCGAGACCGCGGAGTGGGCCGACGGCGTGATCACGGTCGACCAGGAGCGCGACGCGCTCAGGGACTTCATCGACGCGTACCGCGGCGCCGGCGGCCGCGGTCCGATCTGCGTCCAGGTCCACCTCAGCTGGGCGCCGACCGACGACGAGGCGCTCGCCATCGCGCACGACCAGTGGCGTCAGAGCCTCGTTCCGCCGCACCTCGCGTGGGAGCTCGCGACCCCCGAGGCGTTCGACGAGCGGACGGCCGACGCGGACCCGTCGGACGTGGCCGACACGCTCCTCGCAACCTCCGACACCCAGCGCCACCTCGACGCCCTGCTCGAGATCGCCGACCTCGGCGTCGACCGCATCTACCTGCACCATGTCGGGCAGGAGCAGCAGGGGTTCATCGACGCGTTCGGCGCGCACGTGCTGCCCGCGCTTCGCGCCGCGGGCCCGTCGGCCGGCATCGAGGGCTGAGCCGATGCGCGCGACCGACCGAGGCGACCTGTGGTGGAAGACCGCGGTCGTGTACTGCCTCGACGTCGAGACCTACATGGACTGGAACGACGACGGCACGGGCGACTTCGAGGGGCTCGCGAACCGGCTCGACCACCTCGCCGAACTCGGCGTGACCTGCATCTGGCTCATGCCGTTCCAGCCCTCGCCCGACCAGGACGACGGCTACGACATCACCGACTTCCTCGGCGTCGACCCGCGACTCGGATCGCTCGGCGACGTGGTCGCGTTCACGCGTGCGGCGCGGGACCGCGGCATCCGCGTGATCATGGACCTCGTCATGAACCACACGTCCGACCGGCACCCGTGGTTCGCGTCGGCCAAGCGCGGCCGCAACGCCCCCTACCGCGACTTCTACGTGTGGCGCGACGAGATCCCGCCGAACCCGGCCGAAAGCGTCTTCCCGGGCGAGGAGGAGGGCGTGTGGGAGTGGCACGAGGGAACGGGGCAGTACTACCTGCACTCGTTCTACCGGCACCAGCCCGACCTGAACATCGCCAATCCCGAGGTGCGCGACGAGATCGCGAAGACCGTCGGGTTCTGGTTGGAGCTCGGGTTCTCCGGGTTCCGCGTCGACGCGGTGCCCTTCCTCATCGAGCCCCCGGACGGCGTGGACATCGGCGATCCGCACGAGCTCATGCGCGACCTCCGCCGGTACCTGCAGCGGCGCGCCAGCGACTCGATCCTGCTCGGCGAGGTCAACCTGCCGTACGACGAGCAGATCGCGTACTTCGGGGCCGACGGCGATCCGGCCGAGCTCACGCTGCAGTTCGACTTCGAGGCGATGCAGCGGCTGTACCTGTCGCTCGCGAGGCAGGATGCCACGCCGCTCCGCGACACGCTCGCCCGGCGCCCCCAGCTCGAGCCCGAGAAGCAGTGGGCGAACTTCGTGCGCAACCACGACGAGCTCACGCTCGACAAGCTCTCCGACGCCGAGCGCGAGGAGGTCTTCGACGCGTTCGCCCCGGAGGACTGGATGCGCGTGTACGGCCGCGGGATCGTGCGACGGCTGCCCACGATGCTCGAGGGCGATCCGCGCCGCATCCGCATGGCCTACAGCCTGCTCTTCTCGCTCCCCGGCACGCCCGTGCTCTTCTACGGCGAGGAGATCGGCATGGGCGAGAACGGCGAGCAGGAGAAGCGCCAGGCCGTGCGCACGCCCATGCAGTGGACGGGCGGCCGCAACGGCGGCTTCTCCCGGGCGGCGCCCGGGCGGCTCGCGGCCTCACCGCCCTCCGACGGGTACGCCCCGGAGCACGTCAGCGTCCAGGCGCAGATGCACGATCCCGACTCGCTGCTCGCGGTCATCCGCGGCTTCGTGACCAGGTACCGCAGCTCGCCCGAGATCGGCTGGGGCCGGTTCGAGCTGCTCGACGTCGGCGAACCCGCGGTCCTCGCACACCGCATCACCGAGGACCACCTGCGGTTCGTCGCGCTGCACAACTTCGCGCCCCACCCGGTGCGGGTCACCCTCGAACTGGGCGACCTGCCGGAGGACGCGGTGCTCTCCGACCTGTTCGCCGTCGACGCCGACCCGATCGACGACCGCGGCCGGGTCGACGTCGAGCTGGACGCGTACGGGTACCGCTGGTTCCGGGTGCTCGCGCCGGGCGACAGACGGCTCACCTGACCGGATGGCGCGTGCGCCGCATCCGTTCGGCCGCGCGGCTCAGCTCGCCTTCGCGCCGAACTCCTCGCGCACGCGCTGCCCCACGACCGCCGAGACGCCGTCCTGGCGCATCGAGACGCCGTAGAGCGCGTCGGCGATCTCCATCGTCCGCTTCTGGTGCGTGATGACGATGAGCTGGCTCTCCTCGCGCAGCGACTCGAAGGTCGTCAGCAGGCGCCCCAGGTTGGCGTCGTCGAGGGCCGCCTCGACCTCGTCCATGATGTAGAACGGGCTCGGGCGGGCCTTGAAGATCGCCATGAGCAGCGCGACCGCGGCGAGCGAGCGTTCGCCGCCGGAGAGCAGCGAGAGACGCTCGATCTTCTTGCCCGCGGGCTTCACGCTCACCTCGATGCCGGTCGTGAGCAGGTCGTCGGGGTCGGTCAGCGCGATGCGCCCCTCACCGCCCGGGAAGAGGATCGGGAAGACCTCGGCGAAGGCCGCGCGCGTGTCCTCGAAGGCGGAGCGGAAGATCGACTCCATGCGCCCGTCGATCTCCTCGATGATCGTCAGCAGGTCCTTCCGGGTGTTCGCGAGGTCGGTGAGCTGCTCGGTGAGGAACTGGTGGCGCTGCTCGAGCGCCGCGAACTCCTCGAGCGCGAGCGGGTTGACGCGGCCGAGCTGGGCGAGCTTGCGCTCGGCCGCCTGCAGTCGCTTCTGCTGCTCGGCGCGCACGAACGGCCGCGGCTCGGCCTCGGCGTCGGCCTCGTCCGGGATCGGCTGGTCGGGCCCGTACTCGGAGACGAGGACCTCCTCGCCGAGCCCGAGCTCGCTCTCGGCACGCTCGACGAGCGAGCCGACGTGGAGCTTCTTCTCGTAGATGCGCAGTTCGAGGCCGTGCACGTCCTCGGTCACGGCCTGCAGGCGTTCGCGGGCGGATGCCTCGGCCCGACGTGCGACCTGGACCTCCTCGTTGCGGCTCGCCCGCTCGGCCTCGGCGGCGGCGAGGGCGACGCGGGCCTCGGCGACCGAACGACCGGCCGCGGCGAGGACCGGCGGAAGCG
>NZ_SDPL01000152.1 GCF_004135055.1 Agromyces binzhouensis
CGGCGCCCGACGATCCGTCGGTCGAGGATGCCGCGGCGACGCGCAGCGCGACCGGGCCCCGCGGCGCGGAGTCGCCGCGGCTGCGGTGGTTCGACGTCGTCGCACTGTCGGCCGCGCACGCCGTGATCGCCATGCTCGGATGGGTCGCGCTCGCCGACGTCCTCGAGCAGAGCTTCATCGGCGCCCCCGTCTACCCGCTGCCGGCGGCCGTGCTCTTCGGGGTCGCGCTCACGCTGACCGCCTACGTGTGCTTCCTCTCGTCGGTGCGCATGACCCCGATGCTGCTGTCGATCGTGCTCGCCGTGTTCCTCGTGGTCGGCGTCATGACCGCGATGCTCAGCTCGACCGACCCCCACTGGTGGCAGATGAACCTCAGCGCGCTCGGCATGACCGACGACATCTCGGCCCTCGCGTTCAACCTGACGCTCGTCGTCGCCGGCGCCATCGTCACGATCGTCGCCCGGTACGCGACCGCGGGCCTGCCGGTGACGACGGACCGCGACCGGCGCGGCCGGGACTTCGTGCGGTACGGGCTCGTCCTGATCGGGGTCCTGCTCGCCTGCGTCGGCATCTTCCCGGTCGACGACTTCTTCCTCCTGCACAACACGGTCGCGTCGGGCATGGCCGTCGTCTACGCCGTGATCGTGATCGGGCTCCCGCGCTTCCTGCCCTCGATGCCGCGGGTCTTCGTCATCCTCGGCTGGGTGTACGTCGGCGTGATCGTGGTGCTCGCGGTGTTCTTCGCGGTCGGGTACTACAACCTCACCGCGGTCGAGCTCGTCGCGGGCCTGCTGATCTTCAGCTGGATCATCCTGTTCCTGCGCAACACCGGCTCCGTCGGAGCCCGCCGGGTCGTGGCGGTCACCGCCTGAGCCGACCGATTCCGGCGGAGACGGCGGACGGCCGGGCCCCGCGGGTGCCCGGCCGTCGCCGTCGATGCGTCAGGCGCCGAGCGCCTTGGTCTTGATCGCCTCGTACTCCTGCGCGGTGATCGTGCCGGAGTCGAGCAGCGCCTTGGCCTTCGCGATCTCGTCGGACGGGCTCGCCGAGCCGCCCGCGGTCTGGCGGATGTAGGCCTCGGTCGCGGCCTGCGCCTCGGACGCCGCGGCGGCCGACCGCTTCGCCATTCCGTCGCCGCGGGCGATGAGGTAGATCAGGGCCGTCAGGAACGGGACGAACATCAGGAAGATGATCCAGACGGCCTTCCACCAGCCGTTGAGCTGGTGGTCGCGGAAGAGGTCGCCGATGATCGCGAACAGCGCGAACAGGTAGGCGATGAAGGCGAAGCTCCAGAAGAAGATCCAGATGAAGTTCCAGACGTTGCTCGCGAAATCCACGGGGGTTGGGCCTTTCCAGTCGTCGACGGGGACGCCGGATGCCGCCCCCGAGCGCCACACTAGCGGCGCGGGTCCGGAGCGGGAGGACCTTGGGCACGTCGGCGTGCCGCGGGGTGCACTGGAATCGGGACTGGCGTTGCCCTACGGCACGCGCCTAGTCTGCTCTCCAGGGGGGAATCGATGGCTGATTTCGAGTACGGTCCGGTCGACGTCTACGTCGTGAGCTTCGAGGGCGATCGCCTCGACGAGGCGACGGCGACGGCACTGGGTGAACTGATGGTAGGCGACGAGATCCGGTTGCTCGACCTGCTGATCGTCTCGCGAGACGGCGACGGCGAGGTCACGGTGCGGGAGTACGAGGAGTTCCGGGACGAGGCCGGCTTCACGGTCGTCGAGCTCGAGGCGTCCGGCGTCATCGGCGACGAGGACATCGACGAGCTCGCCGACACGATCCCGCCCGGCACGTCGGGCGCGATCATGGCGATCGAACTGCTGTGGGCGAAGAAGATCGCTTCGGCGTTCGCCGCATCGGGCGGCGAGGTGCTGCAGGTCGAGCGCATCCCGGCGACGGTCGTGAACGAGGTGCTCGCCGAGGCGAGCGACGAGGAGTAGGGGGAACGTCATGCCGATTCGACGGATGGGCCGACCCGGCCTGATCGGGATGGCCGCGCGCACCGCGGTCGTGGCCGGAACCGCGACCGCCGTGAGCGGTCGCGTCGCACATCGACAGCAGGGCAGGTACGCGGACCAGCAGGCGGAGGAGCAGGCCGCCGCCCAGCAGCAGTGGGAGGCCGAGCAGTACCAGGCCCAGCAGGCGGCCATGCAGCAGGCGGCCATGCAGGCACCCCCGCCGCCCCCGCCGCCGGCGGCTCCCGCCGCCGGCGTCGACGTGGTCGCCGAACTGCAGAAGCTGGCGACGCTGAAGGAGCAGGGCATCCTGAGCGACGCCGAGTTCGCCGCGGCGAAGGCCAAGCTGCTCGGCTGACGGCGCCCCGATGACCGAAGGCGAGACGCGCGACCGCTGGAAGCGCGCCACGGAGATCGTCGGTGTCTTCCTGCTGTCGGTCGTGGCGGTGCTCACGGCGTGGTGCGGGTTCCAGGCATCCAAGTGGGGCGGCGAGATGTCGATCGCCTTCAGCCAGGCCTCGAGCGCCCGGATCCAGGCCGCGAACGCCGAGGGCGAGGCGAGGTCCGCGCGCGCGTTCGACCTCACCATCTACGCCTCCTACGTCGAGGCGGCCGGGAGCGGCGAGGACGAGCTGGCGGACTACATCCGCCAGCGCTTCACGCCGGAGTTCGAGGTGGCCTACCGCGCATGGCTCCGCGACGGCCAGATCGAGCGAGCACCCTTCGCGCGCGAGGAGTACGTTCCCGAGGGCACGTACGAGGCACAGGAGCTGAACGACCGCGCCGACGAGAAGTTCGCCCAGGCCCTCGAGAACAACCAGCGAGGCGACAACTACTCGCTGCTCACCGTCCTCTTCGCGCTCGTGCTCTTCCTCACGGCCATGTCCCAGCGCGAGATCGTCCCGTGGGTGGCGCGAACCCTGCTCACCCTGGCCGGCGTCGTCGCGATCGTCGGCGTCTCGATCCTCGCCACGTTCCCGATCCGGATCTGAGCACGTGGACCGCCCCCGACCCATCCCGATCGCGGACCCGCATCGGGTCCCTGACGCGGCCGAGGTCGCAGACGAGGAGGCCGCCCGTGGGCTCGGCCATCGGTGACATCCTGCCCCTCGCGGTGGGCATCGCGATCAGTCCGATCCCGATCATCGCCGCGATCCTGATGCTGCTCTCGCCGCGCGCCCGGTCCACGAGCGTCGGTTTCCTCGGCGGCTGGGTCCTCGGCATCGCGGTCGCGGCGACCGCGTTCACGCTGCTGTCGGCGGTCCTTCCCCAGGGCGACGCGGATGACCCGAAGCCGATCACCGCGGTCATGCAGCTCGTGCTCGGGGCGGGCCTGCTGTTCCTGGCCCTCCGGCAGTGGCGCGGCCGCCCGGCACCCGGCGTCGAGCCGCCCCTGCCGAAGTGGATGGCGGGGATCGATGCGATGACGGCGGGCAGGGCGTTGGGGCTCGGGTTCCTGCTCGCCGCGGTGAACCCGAAGAACCTCCTCCTCGGGGCCGGTGCGGGCCTCGCGATCGGCTCGGCCGCGCTCGGGGCGGGCCCGAGCGCGGTGGTGCTCCTCGTCTTCACGCTCATCGCCGCGGCATCCGTCGCCGTTCCGGTGATCGCCTACCTGGCGGCATCCGAGCGCATGGCCGCGCCGCTCGAGCGGCTGCGCGGATGGCTCGTGCACAACAACGCGACCGTCATGGCCGTGCTCCTGCTCGTGATCGGCGTCGTGCTGATCGGCAAGGGCGTCGGCAACTTCTGAGTCCGGCCCCCAGCCGCGACACGTATCGATCGTCAGAGAACCGGAGAGGGAACCATGCACCAGAACGACGCGACCGAGGCCATCCGTGCGCAGCAGCGCCAGCTCGCGTCATCCCTGCCGTTCGACGACCGCCGCGACATCGAGGCCGTCGACCGCGGGTTCATCGGGGCGCTCGAGCCCGGCGAGATCCACGACGCCGACGGGAAGGTCGTGTGGGACGCGAACGAGTTCGCGTTCATCACGGGCGACGCCCCGGACACGGTCAACCCCAGCCTGTGGCGGCAGTCCTCGCTCGTGGCGAAGCAGGGGCTGTTCGAGGTGGTCGACGGCATCTACCAGGTGCGCGGCCTCGACCTCTCGAACGTGAGCTTCGTCGAGGGCGACTCCGGCGTCATCGTCATCGACCCCCTCATCTCGAAGGAGACCGCGGCCGCCGCGCTCGCGCTCTACCGCGAGCACCGCGGCGACCGCCCGGTGACGGCCGTCATCTTCACCCACAGCCACATCGACCACTTCGGCGGCGTGCTCGGCGTCGTGGACCCGCAGGACGTGCGGCCCGGCGGCGTGCAGGTCATCGCCCCGGTCGGCATCGTCGGCGAGGCCGTGGCCGAGAACGTGTACGCGGGCACCGCGATGGGTCGTCGCGCCGGCTACATGTACGGCGCCGCGCTCGAGCGCGGGCCGAAGGGCGCAGTCGGCGCCGGGCTCGGACAGTCGACCTCGAAGGGGCATCCCGGCATCCTCGTCCCCACGCTCGAGATCCGAAGCACCGGCGAGACGCACGTCATCGACGGGGTCGAGATCGAGTTCCAGATGGCGCCGGGAACCGAGGCGCCGGCAGAGATGCACTTCCTGTTCCCCCAGAAGCGGGCGCTGTGCATGGCGGAGAACGCGACCCACACGCTGCACAACCTGCTGACCCTCCGTGGCGCGCTCGTTCGCGACCCCCACGTCTGGTCGAAGTACCTGACCGAGGCCATCGAGCGCTTCGGCGACCGCACCGACGTGGTCTTCGCCTCGCACCACTGGCCCACCTGGGGTGCGGAGGAGATCCGCGAGTTCCTCGGCCTCCAGCGCGACCTGTACGCCTACCTGCACGACCAGACGCTCCGCATGCTGAACCGCGGAATGACCGGCGCCGAGATCGCCGAGGAGATCCAGTTGCCGCCCGCGCTCGAGAACGCCTGGAACGCGCGCGGCTACTACGGCTCGGTGAGCCACAACGTGAAGGCGATCTACCAGCGCTACATGGGCTGGTTCGACGGCAACCCGGCACGGCTCTGGCCGCACCCGCCGAAGGCGCTCGCGGAGCGGTACGTCGCGGCCATCGGGGGCGTCGACCGGGTGGTCGAACTCGCCCGGCAGGCGTTCGACGAGGGCGACTTCCGCTGGGCGGCGACGCTGCTCGATCACGCCGTGTTCGCCGACACCGACCACGCGGCGGCGCGCACGCTCTACGCGGACACGCTCGAGCAACTCGCGTACGGGGCGGAGAACGGGCCCTGGCGCAACTTCTTCCTCTCGGGTGCGACGGAGCTGCGCGGCGAGAACTTCGGCACGCCGACCTCGACGACGGCGCCCGAGATCCTCGCCCAGCTGACCCCCGAGCAGTTGCTCGACGCGATCGCGATCACGGTGGACGGACCGCGCGCCTGGGACCTCGACCTCGCGCTCGACCTGACGTTCACCGACGTCGCGCGGAACTTCCGGGTCACGCTCCGCAACGGCGTGCTCGTGTACGTCCAGAAGCCGGCCGACGACGCGAGCGCGCAGGCGACGGTGGCCCTGACGAAGCCGCGCATGCTCGCACTCCTCGGCGGCGACCGCGAGAGCCCGGGCATCGAGCGCACCGGCGACGTGGAGGTGCTCGATCGGCTGATGTCGGTCCTGCAGCCCGGCGACCCCTCGTTCGACATCGTGCTGCCGTGACGACGGGAGGGGAGGCGCCGCCTATCGTGGGGTCCGTGACCGATCAGGCGCCTCCCCTCCCCGTCCCCGGCGGCACGAGCCTGCGCGGAGCCGTCACCGTCATCGCCGCCCTGCTCGTGCTCGTCGCGCTCTGGCTCGGGCGCGAGCTCGTCGCGCCCGTCGCGCTCGCCCTCGTGCTCGTCGTGATCGTGCACCCGATCCGGCACCCGCTCGAGCGGCGCGGGTGGCCCCGGTGGGCGGCGACGACCGTGGTGATCGCGGTCGCCTACCTGATCCTCGCGATGCTCGCCGCGCTGCTCGTGTTCGCCGGCGTCGAGTTCGCCGACCTCGTGGTCGACGTCGTCGACGAGCTGCAGGCGGCCGTGGCATCCGTCGCCTCGTGGCTCGCATCGGTCGGGCTCGGCGACCAGCTGGCGGACGCGACGGCCTCCGCGCTCGACCCGTCGGCGTTGGTCGACCTCGCCCAGGGCCTCGGCGGATGGCTGCTCGGGTTCCTGACCGCCGCGTTCTTCGTGCTCGCGTACGTGATCTTCATGGCCGCCGACGCGGCCCGGTACCGGCGTGCGGAGGCCGCCTTCGGCGCCGGCATCCGACCGAGGCTGGTGCGGATCCGCGCACTCAACTCGTCCATCCGCCGCTACTACGTCGTGAACGCGTCGTTCGGCGCGATCGTCGCGGTCATCGACGGCCTCGCGCTGTGGGCCCTCGGGGTCCCCATCCCCGCGGTGTGGGCGATCCTCGCGTTCGTGACGAACTTCATCCCGAACATCGGGTTCGTGCTCGGGCTCATCCCGCCCGCGGTCCTCGCGTTCGTCGTCGGAGGCGTGCCGCTCCTCCTCGTCGTGATCGCCGTCTACTCCGTCGTGAACGTCGTCCTGCAGGTGCTCGTGCAGCCGAAGTTCGTGAGCGACGCGGTCGACCTCTCCCTCACGCTGAGCTTCTTCTCGGTCGTGTTCTGGACGTTCGTGATCGGACCGCTGGGCGCCATCCTGTCGATCCCGCTCACCCTCGCGGCGCGCGAGGCGCTGCTCGGCGACGGGAACGGGTGGCTGCGCTGGCTCTCCGGGAACGCGTCCGTCCCGGCGCCGGCGGGGGCGACCACGGGCGCGGCGCCGCCCGACGCCGC
>NZ_SDPL01000153.1 GCF_004135055.1 Agromyces binzhouensis
CGGCTGCGGGCCGACGATGCGCACGCCGGGGATCGCCGCGACGCCCTCGAGCACGCGCGCCGCGAACGCGTCCTCGTGCGCGGCGACGGCGTCCATGCCGAGTCCCTCGAGGTACCCGACGGCGGCTGCCAGGCCGATCGCCTGCGACACCGCCTGCGTGCCCGCCTCGAAGCGCTGCGGCGCCGGCAGGAACTCGGCGGACTCGAACGTCACGCGCGTGATCGTCGAGCCGCCCGTGCGGGCCGGGGGCAGCGCGTCGAGCAGCTCGGCGCGGCCGTAGAGCACGCCGATGCCGTTGGGCCCGAGCATCTTGTGGCCCGAGAACGCCGCGAAGTCGACGCCGTAGCCCGCGAAGTCGACGGGCCGATGCGGCACCGACTGGCAGGCGTCGAGCACGACGAGCGACTGCGGCGCCCGGGCGCGCACGGCCGCGACGACGTCGGCCACCGGGACGATGAGCCCGGTCACGTTCGAGATCTCGGCGAAGGCGACGACGCGGGTGCGTGCGGTCAGCACGGCCGCGAGGTCGTCGATCGACCAGCAGCCGTGCTCGTCGACCTTCACGGGCACGAGCCGAGCGCCGGTGCGCTGCGCGACGCGCTGCCACGGCAGGAGGTTCGCGTGGTGCTCGGCCTCGGTGAGCACGATCTCGTCGCCGGCCTGCAGCGCGAAGCGCGTGGCATCCGCCCCGCCGATGCCGGCGCTCGCGTCCGCGATGCCGAGCGCGACCATGTTCAGCGCATCGGTCGCGTTCTGCGCCCACACGATCTCGCGGTCGTCGCGGGCGCCCACGAACCGGGCGAGGTCGGCGCGGGCCTCCTCGAAGCGGGTCGTCGACCGGCCGGTCGCGGCGCTCGCGCCGCGGTGCACCGCCGCGAGGTCGTGCTCGAGGTAGTCGCGTTCGGCGTCGAGGACGGCCGTCGGGCGTTGCGCGGTCGCGGCCGAGTCGAGGTACGCGGTGGGTCGGGCGTCGCCGGATGCCGCGAACGCCGGGAAGTCGCGGCGGATGTCGCGAATCGTCCGTGCGCCCACGCGCTCCGTGTCGGTGGGGATCATCCCCTCCATCGTCCCATGCCCCGGCCGGGAGCTCGCCGTCAAGCTCCGGCGCGATCGCGGCCCGGTTCGATAGCGTGAGCCACGTGAAGATCCACCACCTGCGTACCCACCGGAGCGACGAGAACCTCGCACGCGAGGGCCAGCTCGCCTGGCAGCTCGCCGGCGTGGCCGTCGACCCCGTGGAGGTCGACGACGAGGTCGTCGAGATGGTCGTGAACCGCGTGATCGACAACGCGGCCGTGGCGGCGGCATCCCTCGCGCGCCGACCCGTCGTGGCCGCCCGCAGCCAGGCGCTCGCGCACCCCGTGTCCATCGGCGGCGACGGAGCGACCGTCGTCGGTGCGGATGCCGCGCGGCGGACCTCGCCCGAGTGGGCCGCGTGGGCGAACGGGGTGGCCGTGCGCGAGCTCGACTTCCACGACACGTTCCTCGCCGCCGACTACTCGCACCCCGGCGACAACATCCCGCCGATCGTCGCCGTCGCGCAGCACCTCGCCGCGTCGCGCGGGCTCACGGGGCGCGACCTCGTGCGCGGCATCGCGACCGGCTACGAGATCCAGGTCGACCTGGTGAAGGCGATCACGCTGCACGCCCACAAGATCGACCACGTGGCGCACCTCGGCCCGTCGGCCGCGGCCGGCATCGGCACGCTGCTGGGCCTCGACCAGGAGACGATCTTCCAGGCGATCGGGCAGGCGCTGCACACCACGACCGCGACGCGGCAGTCGCGGAAGGGCGAGATCTCGACCTGGAAGGCGTACGCGCCCGCGTTCGCGGGCAAGATGGCGGTCGAGTCGGTCGATCGCGCGATGCGCGGCGAGACGAGCCCCGTGCCGATCTACGAGGGCGAGGACGGCGTGATCGCCTGGCTCCTCGGCGGGCCCGAGGCGACCTACGAGGTGCCGCTGCCGGAGACCGGCGAGGCCAAGCGCGCCATCCTCGACTCGTACACGAAGGAGCACTCGGCCGAGTACCAGGCGCAGGCGCTCATCGACCTGGCCCGGAAGCTCCACGACGAGTACCCGCTGATCCTCGACGACCCCGACCGCATCGAGTCGATCACGATCCACACCTCGCACCACACGCACAACGTGATCGGCACCGGCGCGAACGACCCGCAGAAGTACGATCCGGATGCCTCGCGCGAGACGCTCGACCACTCGATCCCGTACATCTTCACGGTCGCCCTGCAGGACGGCGCCTGGCACCACGCGGACTCGTATTCGCCCGAGCGGGCGCACCGCCCCGACACGGTCGCCCTCTGGCGCAAGGTCTCGACCGTCGAGGACCCGGAGTGGACGCGCCGCTACCACTCGCTCGACATCGGCGAGAAGGCGTTCGGCGGCCGCGTGGTCATCCGCCTCGCCGACGGCAACGAGATCGTCGACGAGATCGCGGTGGCCGACGCGCACCCGCTCGGGGCGCGCCCGTTCGGACGCGAGCAGTACGTCGAGAAGTTCCGCACGCTCGCGGAGTGGGTGCTCGAGCCCGCGGAGATCGATCGCTTCCTCGACGTCGCCCAGCGGCTCCCCGAGCTGGGCCCCGACGAGCTCGGCCGACTCACCATCACCGCCGCCCCCGGCGCCCTCAGCCACGTGGAGATCCCCGCGGGCCTCTTCTGACGCGGGCCCCCAGCCTGCCATCGCGTCGATTGGACGGAATTCGGCGACTCAGCCGTGCGGCCGGCGCCGAATTCCGTCCAATGCGCGTGGGGATCCGGTCCATCCGGCGCGGCGGAACAGGCGCGCCAGGCGTGCGACCAGTGCGTTCGGGTCGGCGAGGTCGCCGTCGGTGACCTCGGTCACGTGGTAGCCCAGCGATTCGAGCTCGGATTCTCGGGTCCGGTCGCGCCGCCACTGCGCTCGATCGGTCCGGTGGTGGTCGCCCTGGTATTCCAGCACTTCGCGATACTCGGCGAACAGCAGGTCGACCCGGGCGATGAACCGCCCGCGCGGGTCGAACACGTCGACGTTCACATCGGGGACGGGCAGCCCGCCGAGGCGCACGATGGCCCTCAGCTCCGATTCCTTGGGCGATTCCGACCTCCTGTCGAGCAACTGCAGCGCCTCGCGTACGACGGGCACGCCGCGGCGGTCGGCACGGCGGTCGGCGGCCCGTTCGAGCTCCGATGTCGACGCGATGCTCCATCGGAGCAGCCAGTCGCCGGCGGCGACGAGTTCCGGCACGTCGAGGACGAGGCCCAGGTCGCACCATGTTCGGATCGGCGTCGTCACCGCCATCCGACGGACCGTCGTCAATTCGCGCGGATCGACACGGAGCACCCGTCCGATCACGCCCGACCGTCGAACGGCGCGGCCCGGCGGCGGCACTGCGATCTCGACGCTCGACCGGAACGCGAGGCGCGGCGGCAGCGGCATGCCGTGCGCGGAGGCGGCGGACGCGCCGCAGAGGAACGCCGACGTCGGCGCGAGCGAGAGGGCCAGGCGACAGCGTGCGTCGACATCCAGGTCGCCCGACGGGGCCCGGGCGCCGTGGAAGGGTGCGACCTCGACTGCGTGCCGCGCCGCCTGTGCAGGACGGCACGGTTCGACGCGAATGGTTGGCTCGGCCCGCTCCGAGGCGCCCGATCATGCCCGATCGCATCCCTTAGCGCGCCCGACGGGCCGTAGGCTGGGGGAGCGGTCGCGACGAGGCGACCCGCCCGTCCGAGGAGCCCCACGAGGAGCACGATGAGCGAGCACACCCCGCAGTCCGAGACGCCGAAGATCTACAAGGGCCTTGCCGGAGTCCCCGTCGACGTCACCGCGATCTCGAAGGTGAACTCCGACACCAACTCGCTGCTCTACCGCGGCTACCCGGTGCAGGAGCTCGCGGCATCCGTCACGTTCGAGGAGGTCGCGTACCTGCTGTGGTACGGCGAACTGCCGAACGACGAGGAGCTCGCCGCGTTCGAGGACCTCGAGCGCAGCCACCGGGGACTCGACCACGAGATCAAGCGCATCGTCGACGAGCTGCCGCTGACGGCGCACCCGATGGACGTCGTCCGCACGGCCGTCAGCGTGATCGGCGCGAGCGACCCGAAGACGCCCGACGACTCGCACGAGGCGAACCTCGAGAAGTCGATCCGGCTGTTCGCGAAGCTGCCGTCGATCGTCACCTATGACCAGCGCCGGCGCCACGAGCTCGAGTTCGTCGAGCCCAACAACGACCTCGGCTACTCCGCGAACTTCCTCTGGCAGGCCTTCGGCGAGACGCCCGAGCTCGAGGTCGTGAACGCCTTCGACACGTCGATGATCCTGTACGCCGAGCACTCGTTCAACGCGTCGACGTTCACCGCGCGCGTCATCGCGTCGACGCTGTCCGACCTGTACTCGGCCGTCACGGGCGCGATCGGCGCGCTCAAGGGCCCGCTGCACGGCGGCGCGAACGAGGCCGTCATGCACGCGTTCGACGAGATCGGGCCCGGCGAGGGCGGCGCGCAGCGCGCGGTCGAGTGGCTGGATGCCGCGCTCGCCGAGAAGCGCAAGATCATGGGCTTCGGCCACCGCGTGTACAAGCACGGCGACTCGCGCGTCCCCACGATGCGCGACGCGTTGGAGCGGATGGTCGAGCACTACGACCGTCCCGACCTGCTCGAGCTCTACACGGCGCTCGAGGACGCGATGGACGAGCGCAAGGGCATCAAGCCGAACCTCGACTACCCGGCCGGGCCGACGTACCACCTCATGGGCTGGGACACCGAGACCTTCACGCCGCTGTTCGTCGCGAGCCGGGTGACCGGGTGGACCGCGCACGTCATGGAGCAGCTCGCGTCGAACGCCCTCATCCGGCCGCTCTCGGTGTACGAGGGACCGGACGAGCGGCACGTGCCGCCGAAGGGCAACGCGGCAGGCGAGTAGCCAGGCGTTCACGCCTGCGCACAACGCCGCGCCGCAGCATCCGTCGTCGCACTGTGCAGGGCCACCAAGGTGGAGATGTCCACGACGGATCGGTCATATCCTCGTGGACTATGCACATGCTGTTCCGGACCCTGCTCCACATGCTGTTCCTGTCGCGCCGCAAGCCGACGCTCGGGCACTACGACATCGCGCGCACCCGGTTCGTCACACTGCCGACCGACCTCGACGTGAACCGGCACATGAACAACGGCGTGTACTTCTCGATCATGGATGTCGCGCGGTTCGACATGCTCGTCCGCAACGGCGTCTTCGGCCTCATGCGCGAGAAGGGCTGGTACCCGGTCGTCGCGAGCGAGACCATCACGTTCCGCAAGTCGTTGCAGCTGTGGCAGCGGTTCACGATCGAGTCGCGCCTGATCGGCTACGACGAGCGCGCGGTCTACGTGGAGCACCGGCTCGTCCGCCCCGACGCGTCGGGCGAGCCCGAGATCTACGCGCGCGCGTTCATCCGCGCCAGGTTCCTCCGCAAGGCGGGCGGGACCGTCCCCGTGTCCGAGCTCATGGAGGTATTCGGCACTCCGCCCGCCGACGACGAGCTGCCCGAGTGGATCGAGCGCTGGGGGGCGGATGTCGCGCTGCCGCCGACGCGTGCCGGAGCACCCTCCGTCTGGGGCTGACGCGTCAGTGGCGCGCCTTCCAGGGCACGACGACCTCCTTGACGATGAGGAGGATGCCGGCTGCGACCGGGATCGCGACCAGCGCGCCGGGGAGGCCCGCGAGCGTGCCTCCCGCCAGGGCGGCGATCAGCACGATCGACCCGGGCACCTGCACGGCGCGGTTCATGACGCGAGGCGTCAGGATGTACGCCTCGACCTGCATGTAGATGAGCATGCCGACGAGCACGATGATCGCTGCGGTCGGTGACGTGAACAGCGCGATCACGGTCATGAAGGCGGTGGTCAGCACCGTACCGATCATCGGGATGAGCGTGATGAAGAACGCGCCCACCGAGATGACGAGCGCGAACGGGACGCCGGCGATCGTGAGCAGGATCAGGCTGTAGACCGCGTTGAAGAAGGCGAGCACGACCATGCCGCTGAGGTAGCGGCCGACGTTCTGCATGATCCGCTCGGCGTAGTCGACGACCTGCGCGCGATGCGAGGCGGAGATCAGGGTGTAGATCGCGGCCTTCGACGAGTCGAGCGTCGCGGTGAAGTAGATCGTGAGGATGAAGATGAAGAACGCGGTCGAGATCCCGCCGATGATCGCGAAGCCGATGTCGAGCGCTCCGCCGCCGACCGTGGCCCACGTCGCCGGGTCGGTGACGACGTCGACGACCGTCGAGTAGAGGTTCGCGAGCAGCCCGTTGGAGTCGGACGAGAGCTGCTGGAACCAGTCCTGCTGCTGCAGGTTGGCGTAGAGGTCGGGGATCGACCTGATGAACTCCGCGGCCTGCGTGACGACGAGCGGCAGCACGAGCCCGAGCATCCCGCCGATGACGAGCACGAACAGGATGATGACGGTGAGGATGGCCCAGCCGCGCTTCATGCCGCGGCGCTGGAACCACCGCACGAGCGGGTCGAGCCCGAGCGTGACGAAGATCGCGGCGAACACCGAGAAGACGACGCTGGAGAGGTTCAGCAGCGCGGCGGCGAGCGCCAGGGTGACGAGCACGCCCGCCGTGGCGAGGAGTCCCCATACGAAGGGCCGGTCGATCAGCATTCCGCCGGGCGCGGGCGCGGGCGGCGCCTCCCGGGTCCGGGCCGTCTCGAGGTCGCGCGCACGCCGTCCGATGGGCTTCACGCGCGTCAGTCTAGGGGCCGCGTGCCGTCGCCGTGGGGTGCGCCCGGC